>DATCCB010000011.1:0-4148 GCA_036511515.1 Caulobacteraceae bacterium
GGGAGGGGGACCGCCGGCGCAGCCGGCGGTGGAGGGGGCGCGCCATGACCGATTTTCGCGCCGTCACGGAAACCTTCTCCGTCAGTCCGCAGATCGGCGCGGAGGACGTGGCCGCGGCGGCCGCTCAGGGGTTCGCGCTGATCATCAACAATCGGCCAGACGGGGAGGCGCCGGGGCAGCCGACCGGGACTGAGATCGCCGCCGCCGCCGCCAAGGCGGGCCTGGCCTATGCGCACATCCCCATCGTCGGTCGGCCGACCGACGAGCAGGCGCAAGCCGTGCGCCAGGCGGCCGACGCGGCCGGCGGCAAGGTGCTGGCCTTCTGCCGGTCGGGGACGCGTTCGATCCTGGCCTGGACGATCGCCGAAGCGGTCGATGGCCGCCGCTCAGACGACGAGCTGGCCGGCCTGGGCGCGCGAGCCGGTTACGATGTCTCGGGTGTTCTTGGAGCCTGACGCGCGCCGGCGCGCCGGTCAGTGCGAAATGTATCCGTTCTTCTGCCGCTCGTGGAGCGCGTCTTGTGAATCGCGGGTGAGCACGGCCCATTGGGCGCGGGTCTGGCATGTCCTGACGCCGCCGAGGCGGCTGCCGGTCGGGACCACCGTCTTGCAGATCATCTTGTCGGGATCGTCGGCGCTGGAAGTCTTGGCCGGCGAACTTGGCGCGGCGGACGCCGCGGTGACACTGGCGATCAGAGCGAAGGCGGCCAGGGCGGTGAGATAACGGGTGGTCATGCAAAGCCTCATTGAAATCGCTAAGCTGCTGTAACGTGAAGATTTGGCGCGAGGCAAGCCCGGCGCGCCGTGGTCATTTTGTGGATCGCTCGATGATACCCTACGTCAAGAACATTGTCTTCGATTACGGCGTCTGCGAGCAGGTGTCGCCGCTGATTCGCCGGGTGATCGCCAACAATCCGGGCCCCTTCACCTTCACCGGCACCGGCACCTACATCGTTGGCCAAGGCGATGTCGCGGTGATCGACCCAGGTCCCGACATGCCAGATCATCTGGACGCGATCCTGCGGGCCACCCAGGGCGAGCGCGTTACCCACATCCTGGTCACCCATCATCACCTGGACCACTCACCGCTGGCCAGGCCCCTGGCCGCGGCCACCGGCGCGCCGATCTATGGCTGCGCGGTTGCCCGTCCGCCGGTGACCGACGATGTCGTCGTCGAGGCCGGCTACGACGCTTTCACCCCGGATATCTCGGTCTGCGGCGGGGCGATGATCGCCGGCGCCGGCTGGACGATCGAGGCCATCCCCACTCCCGGCCACACCTCCAACCATATCTGCTACGGGCTGACCGAAGAGAACGCGCTGTTTTCCGGCGACCACATCATGGGCTGGTCGACGACGGTGATCACGCCGCCCGACGGCGACATGGGCGACTATCTGGCAAGCCTGGAGCTGATCAAGGCGCGCGGCTTTTCCACCCTGTGGCCGACGCACGGGCCGCCGGTGCGCGAGGTCACGCCGTTCATCGCCGCCTATATCGCTCACCGCCGAGAGCGCGAGGCGCAGATCATTGCCGAACTCGCCGCTGGAGAGTCGACGATCGAGGGCATGGTTCCCAGGATGTACGCCGCCGTCGACCCCCGCCTCTATCCCGCCGCGGCCCGCTCGGTGCTGGCGGCGATGATCGAGCTGGTTCGGGCTGGAAGAGTGGCCTGCGATGGGCCGCCGGAGCTTTCGAGCACTTATCGGCTGGTCGGCAACCTGTAGTCGGCCATGCGTTCGCGGATCAGCTTCTTGTCGATCTTGCCGGTCGCCCCCAGGGGAATTTCGTCGACGAACTGAACGTCGTCGGGCATCCACCACTTGGCGATCTTGCCTTCGAGGAAGTCGAAGAATTCCTTGGCCGTGGCGGTCACGCCCTCCTTGAGACAGACCAGCAGCAGCGGGCGCTCATCCCATTTGGGATGGGGGACGCCGATCACCGCGGCCAACTGAGCCTTGGGATGGCCGGCGGCGATGTTCTCGATCTCGATCGAGCTGATCCACTCGCCGCCCGACTTGATCACGTCCTTGGCCCGGTCGGTGATCTGCATGAAGCCGGCTTCGTCGATAGTGGCCACGTCGCCGGTGTCGAAAAATCCTTCCTCATCGAGGATGTCGCCACCTTCACCGCGGAAATACTGGCGCACGATGAACGGGCCGCTGATCTTCAGGCGACCGAAGGTGGTCCCATCGCGCGGCTGATCTGCGCCCTCGTCGTCGGTGAGCTTGAGGGCCACGCCGGCGGGTGGCCGGCCCTGCTTGAGCAGATAGGGCATCTGCTCATCGAAGCTTAACGACGCGATCTCCGGGGTCAGGGTCGATATCGTGCCCAGCGGCGAGGTCTCGGTCATTCCCCATGCGTGAACGACATCGACGCCATAGTCGTCGTGGAAGGCGCGGACGATGGCTTCGGGCACCGCCGATCCGCCGATGACCACGCGTTTCAGGGTGGTCAGTCGCTCGCCGGTCTCCCGCAAATGCGTCAGCAGCATCTGCCAGACCGTGGGCACCGCGGCCGAAAAGGTGACCTTCTCGGTTTCCAGGAGTTCGAGGATCGAGGCGCCGTCCATCTTCGCGCCGGGCATGACCAGCTTGGCGCCGACGGCGGGGCAGGAAAACCCCAGCCCCCAGGCGTTGGCGTGGAACATCGGCACCACGGCCAGGACCACGTCGCGCACCGAAAGGCCCATGACGTCGTGCTGCAGCGTGACCAGGGTGTGCAGGAAGTTCGAGCGGTGCGAATAGAGCACGCCCTTGGGATTTCCGGTCGTGCCGGATGTATAGCAAAGGCCGCAGGCGGTTTGCTCGTCGAACCCGCCCCAGGCGCAGTCCTCCGCGCCCTGCTCGACCAGGGTCTCGAAACAAAGCCCGTCGTCGAGGTCGAAGCCCTTCATCCGATCCTCGTCGGTCATGACGATGATCCGCTCGACCTTGGGCATCCGTGCGCGGTTCTCGATCAGGGTCGGCAGGAAGGTGAGGTCGGTGAAGATCAGGCGATCGCCGGCATGGTTGATGATGTAGCAGAGCTGATCGATGAACAGCCGCGGGTTGAGGGTGTGGCAGACCGCGCCGATGCCCATGATCGCGTACCACGCCTCCATGTGCCGTCCCGAGTTCCATGCCAGGGTAGCTACCCGGTCGCCCCGGACCACGCCCAGGTCGACGAGCGCGCTCGAAAGGCGTTTGGCGCGGGCGCAGATCTCGCCATAGGTCGTGCGGACGATGGGTCCCTCGACCGATCGGCTGACCACCTCGCGGCCGCCATGCCACTGGGCCGCGTGGCGGAGAATCTTGTCCACCGTCAGCGGCCAGTCCTGCATCAGCCCAAGCATCGACGCGCCTCCTCGTAGGTCCCGCAGCTCGCCACCCTAGGGAAACAGCCGCCGGCTCGTCCAGCCATCGCCCGCGCGCTCGAACGCCACGCGCTCGTGCAGGCGGAAGGGCCGATCGGACCAGAACTCGATGCTGACCGGCGCCAAACGGTAGCCCGACCAGTGCGCGGGCCGGGGTATGGCGCCAAGACCGAAGCGCACGCCGGCCGCGGCGACACGCTTTTCAAGGGCGAAGCGCTCGCCCATCTCCCGCGACTGATCCGATGCCCAGGCGCCGATCTGTGCGCCGCGCGGACGGGTGGCGAAATAGGCGTCGGCTTCGGCCTCGCTCACCGGCGCGACCGGTCCGCGAGCACGCACGGACCTGGCCAGGGATTTCCAGTAGAAGGTCACCGCCGCCCGGGGGTTGGCCGCCAGCTCCAAACCCTTGGCGCTGGCGGTGTTGGTGTAAAAGACCAGGCCCCCGGCATCGAGCCCCTTGAGCAGGACCATGCGGCAGTCTGGCATGCCGGCGGCGTCCACCGTCGCCAGGGCCATGGCGCTTGGGTTCCCCGGTTCCGATTTCTCGGCCGCCGCCAGCCAAGCCTCGAGGATGGCCAGCGGGTCGGCCATGGCGTCCACGGCGGCAAGGACCTCTGCGCTCATCGCCGCCCTATAGCCGATCCTCGCCCGCATTTCGAATGCCGCGCGAACTCAGGTAGACAATCGTCGGGCAATGCGGCAGCCGCCTTGCGCCCCTTCCGTCACGGCGCTGACCGCGCCGCGCCACCTTCCCCGCTGCGCGGGGCAGGAGTTTTCTAAAATCCTCACCCGCGAAG
>DATCCB010000012.1:0-8374 GCA_036511515.1 Caulobacteraceae bacterium
CGACCACCGCGGCCGCCCAGATCGCCCAGCCCACCGGCGCGAACTAAAGGCGCGGGACGCCCCGACGTCCCCTCCACCGCTTCGCGGTCCCCTCCCCCGTAAGACGACGGGGGAGGATTTTTCTTAACTCCTGCCCCGCGCAGCGGGGAAGGTGGCGCGGCGCGTTCTTGCGCCGGACGGAAGGGGCGCACGGCAGCTAAAGCGTCCGCTGGACCTCTTCTACGGTGAAGCACTCGATGAAGTCGCCGGCCTTGATGTCCTGGAAGCCCTGGAAGGCCATGCCGCATTCCTGGCCCGACTGGACCTCGTTGACCTCGTCCTTGAAGCGCTTGAGGGTCATCAGCGTGCCCAGTTCGAGCACCACCACATCGGCGCGGACGATGCGCACGCGGGCGCCCTTTCGCACCACGCCCTCGGCCACCTTGCAGCCGGCGATCTTGCCGACCTTGGAGATGTCGAAGACCTGGAGAACCTCGGCGTTGCCAAGGAAGGTCTCGCGCTGGATCGGCGCCAGCATGCCCGAAAGCACGCCCTTGATGTCGTCGAGAAGGTCGTAGATCACCGCGTAGTAGCGGATTTCGACGCCTTCGTGCTCGGCCAGCTCGCGGGCCTGCTTGCTGGCTCGGACGTTGAAACCGAGGATCGGCGCGCCGGCGCCCTTGGCCAGCATGACATCGCTCTCGTTGATGCCGCCGGCGCCCGAGAGGATGATCCGCGCGCGCACCTCGTCGGTGCCGATCTTGTCCAGAGCCCCGACGATGGCCTCGGCCGAGCCCTGGACGTCGGCCTTGACCAGTAGCGGCAGCTCGGAAACCTGCTTGTCGACCAGCTTGGCCATCATCTCGGCCAGTGAGCCGCCCGCGCCGACCGGGGTAAGGGCCCGTTCGCGCTTGAGGCGGATGCGATAAGCGGTCAGTTCGCGCGCCCGGGCGTCGTTCTCCACCACCGCGAAGGGCTCGCCGGGATCGGGAGCGCCGTCGAGGCCGAGGATTTCCACCGGCACGGAGGGTCCAGCCTCTGGAACCTGTTCGTCGCGTTCGTTCAGAAGCGCGCGCACACGGCCAAAATTGGCCCCGGCGACGACGATGTCGCCACGGCGCAGGGTGCCGCGCTTGACCAGCACCGTGGCCACGGCGCCGCGCCCGCGATCGAGCTTGGCCTCGATGACCACGCCCTCGGCGGTCCGCTCGGGATTGGCCTTCAGCTCCATCACCTGAGCCTGCAGGACGATGGCTTCGATGAGATCGTCCAGGCCGAGCTTCTGGGTGGCGGAAACCTCGATGGCCTGGGTTTCGCCGCCGAGGCTCTCGACGACCACCTCGTGCTGCAACAGCTCGTTGATCACCCGGGTCGGATTGGCATCGGGCTTGTCGATCTTGTTGATGGCCACGATTATTGGCGCGCCAGCCGCCTTGGCGTGCTGGATGGCCTCGATCGTCTGGGGCATCACCCCATCGTCCGCGGCGACGACCAGGATGACCAGGTCGGTGACGTTGGCCCCGCGGGCGCGCATGGCGCTGAACGCCGCGTGGCCGGGGGTGTCGAGGAAGGTGACCCGTTCGCCGTCGGCCAGGCGCACCTGATAGGCGCCGATGTGCTGGGTGATGCCGCCGTGTTCCGCGCCGGCGACATCGGTTTCGCGCAGCGCGTCGAGGAGCGAGGTCTTGCCGTGATCGACGTGACCCATCACCGCGACCACCGGCGGGCGGGGGACCATCTGGTCGTCATCGACATCCTGTTCGGCCAGGAAGCCGGTCTCGACATCGCTTTCCGAGACCCGGCGCACCGTATGGCCGAATTCGGCAGCGACCAGTTCGGCGGTGTCGGAATCGATCACGTCGGTGTTCTTCAGCATCATCCCCTGGCGGCCGAGGAACTTGATGATCTCGACGCCGCGGGTCGCCATGCGCCCGGCCAGTTCCTGGACGGTGATGACGTCGGGGATGACCACTTCGCGCACGCCCTTGGCCGGGTCGGCGCCGCCGCCCTTGCGTTTTTCGCGCTCGCGTTCACGGGCCCGCCGGACAGAGGCCAGCGAGCGCATGCGCTCGACGGCGCCTTCGTCGTCGCCGGCCACGGCCTGGATGGTCAGCCGGCCCTCGCGCCGCTTGGGCTCGCCCTTCGTGCGCGAGACGGCTTTCCCGGAAGCGGTCTTGCCCTTGCGAGCGGCGTCTTCCTCGTCGAAATCGGGACGCCGGTCGAGATTGAGGCTGCCGGGCCGCGGGGCTTGGCGCGTCGCCCGCTGGATTTCTGGACCGGCGGGAGCCGCCGCCGGTCGGCCAAGGCCAGTCGAACGTGGCGCGCCATCGCGCGGCGGCCGGGGGGCCAGAGCCGAATAGCGTACGGTTTCGCCCGGACGGGCCGGACGCTCGCCGGGGGGCGCGCCTGCTGCTTCGCCGTCCCTTTGCGGGCGGCCCGCATAGCCGGCATCGGGCCGCGCGCCGCGCTGATTGTAGGCGATGTCGCCGCGCGCGGCGGCGCCCGCCGGCCGTTCGGGCCGATAGGTGGTGGTGCTCGGCCGCTCGTCGCGACGCTCACGGCCTGGCTCATAGCTGCGGGTCTGGACAGGACGGACCGCTTCTACGGCCCGCTGGGGCTCCGGCGCCGCGGGTTGCGCCGGCGGCGGCGACGGCGCCTGGGCGACAAGCGGAGCGGGTTCGGAGGCGACTGGCTCGGCCTGCGCAGGCGCGATCTGCGGCGCCTCGACGGCGACAGGGACTTCAGCTTCGGGAGCGGGACTGGGTCGCGACTGCGCGCGCGCCTGGGCCTCCCCGTCCTGCTGCCGGCGCGCCTGCTCGATGACCCGTTGGCGCGCCGCCCGCTCCTCTTCCGAGAGCCGGCCGGCGGGCGTGGTTTCAGAACCGGTCGCGGGACGCGGTGGCGCGGGCCCGCGAACGTCGAAGGCCGGGGCCCGCTTTTCGGCTACCGCGGCGGCGGCGCCGGGCGCATCCATGCGTCGGCGCTTGGTTTCGACGACCACGGTCTTGGAGCGGCCGTGACTGAAGCTCTGCTTGACCAGCCCCGAGCTCACCGCGACCCCGGTGCGCGGGCGCAGACTCATGGGCGCGCGGCCCGGCGGCGCCGGGGATGGCGCTCTGTTGTCAGTCTCGTCCGTCATGCGCTCGCTTGACTAAACTCCGCCACGCCGCTCGCCTCGAGGGGCCGCGGCCATGAACCCAGATTTACGCAAGGACGAGAGGCGCGTCTCATCGCCTTCGTCCTCATTCCTCGCGCCAACTCTCAGGGAAGAGCGGGCGAAAGCCTGATAGTCGCTCGACGTCTATTGTCCAGCGATCGGCGCCACGCCCGGCAAGGAAGGCGGTGTGTATCACATTCTCTCCGCCCAAGGCCAAACCCAATTCGTCCGAATTATAGAGGCCGATGAGCCCGGGCGGGCGAGGGCTGCGGCGGCGGGCGGCGGCAAGCTTGCGGCGCCCGTCGACCGAACCGTCCGCGGCTTCGATCACGAAGGCCGCCTTGCCGCCGACGATCGCGGCCAGCACCTTCTCGAAGCCGAGGCTGAGTTCCCCGGCCCTGCGCGCAAGCCCGAGCGCCGAAAGCAGCCTGCGCATCAGCAGGGCCTCGACCACATCGGCGAGGTTGGGTGCGGCGACGAGCCGGGTCTTGGCCGCCCGAGCGAACAGGCCCTTTTTCGCCGCGGTTTCCACCGAGGCGCGGTCGGCAGCCACCCACAGGCCCCGGCCGGGCAGCTTGCGCGCCAGGTCGGCGACCACCTCGCCCCGCGGCCCGGCCACGAAGCGGATCAGCCGCGCCTCGTCGACAACCTCCCCCGAAACGATATCCCGCCGCTCGCGGGCGCGTTGCGCCGCCGCGAGGCCGATGCTGGGCGATTCAAACACGTCGATGGCACGCCCCGAAACCTTCTCCCACTGGGAGAAGGAGGGGCCCGCTGCCGCGGGCGGTGGGAAGATGAGGGGTTAGAATGCAGGCAGTGTAACCCCTCACCGTCCCACGCTCTGGCGAGCGCGGGCCCCTCCCTCTCCCTCTGGGAGAGGTGGTCAACCCTCGACCGCCGGCGCGAGGGCCGCGTCTTCTTCAAGCAGCTCCTCTTCGATGGCGGCCTCGGGCTCGATCCAGCCGGCGGCGATGCGGGCGCGCAGGATCAGGTTTTCGGCGTCCTCCGGGGTCATGGCGAAGGCGTCGAGAACGCCCGGCTCGCGCACGCGCTCGCCATTCTTGTTCTCGTACCAGCCGCGGATATCGTCCGGCACCATGCCGGCCAGATCCTCGAGCGTCTTGATCTCGCCCTGGCCCAGAGCCACGGCCATCGGCAGGGTGACGCCCTCGACCTCGAGAACCGCGTCCTCGACGCCGAGGTCTCGGCGCTTGGCGTCATACTCGGCCGCTTCCTTGTCCAGGTAGTCACGTGCGCGGGCCTGGATCTCCTCTGCGGTGTCTTCGTCGAAGCCCTCGATATTGGCGATTTCGCCCGGATCGACATAGGCCACGTCCTCGACGGTGGCGAAGCCTTCGGTGACCAGAAGCTGGGCGATGACCTCGTCGACATCGAGCGCCTCCTGAAAAAGGGCCGTGCGCTCGGCGAATTCCCGCTGGCGCCGCTCGCTCTCCTGGCTCTCGGTCATGATGTCGATCTGCCATCCGGTGAGCTGGCTTGCCAGGCGGACGTTCTGGCCGCGCCGGCCGATGGCCAGCGACAGCTGCTCGTCCGGGACAACGACCTCGACCCGCTCGTCCTCTTCGTCCATGACCACCTTGGTCACCTCGGCCGGCGCCAGGGCGTTGACCAGGAACGTCGCCTCATCGGGGTTCCACTGGATGATGTCGATCTTCTCGCCCTGCAGTTCGGCGACCACCGCCTGCACCCGCGAGCCGCGCATGCCGACGCAGGCGCCGACCGGGTCGATCGAGCTGTCGTTGGAGACCACCGCCATCTTGGCGCGGCTGCCGGGATCGCGCGCCACGGCGCGAATCTCGATCACCCCGTCGTAGACTTCAGGCACTTCCTGGGCGAACAGCTTGGCCATGAAGCCGCCGTGGGCGCGCGAGAGCATGATCTGCGGCCCCTTGGCTTCGCGGCGCACGTCGTAGATGTAGGCGCGCACGCGGTCGCCGACCGAAAAGGCTTCGCGCGGGATCGACTGGTCGCGACGCATGATCCCCTCGCCGCGGCCGAGGTCGACGATGACGTTGCCATATTCGACCCGCTTGGCGACGCCGTTGACGATTTCGCCGACACGATCCTTGAACTCTTCGAACTGGCGCTCGCGCTCGGCTTCGCGCACCTTTCCGGTGACGACCTGGCGGGCCATCTGGGTGGCGACCCGGCCCGGCTCGAAGGGCGGCAGCACCTCCTCATAGACCTTGCCGACGGTCGCGGATTTGTCGTCAGCCTTGGCGTCGGCGAGGCGCTTCATGGCATATTCGTTGACCTCTTCGGCGTCGTCCTCGACCACGGTGACGAAGCGCTTGATGGTCATCTCGCCGGTCTTGGTGTCGATGTTCACGCGGATGTCGTGCTCGGCGCCGTAGCGGCCCTTGGCCGCCTTGGTCATGGCGTCCTCGATCGCCTCGATGACGATCTCCCTCTCGATCGATTTTTCACGGGCGACCGCATCGGCGATCTGCAGCAGTTCGAGACGGTTGGCGGAAATGCCGGAAAGGCTCATGGGTCTGGTCCTTCAAGGATCGGTCGTGAGGGGGGAGTCTTGTGTCACGCGCGCGGCCCTGGCCGCCGCTCCGCGTTGCATGAGGGCGTCGGTGATCACCAGCTTCGCATCGGCGATCCAGGCGAAGGGAACCAGCACGCTCGCGTCATCGCCTTCCAGGTCGATGGCCACGGCGTCTCCTTCGACACCGGCCAGCTGGCCCTTGAAGCGCTTGCGGCCATCGGCCAGGCGATCGAGCTCGATGCGGGCCTCGAAACCCTCATAGGTCTCGAAATCGGCAAGGCGGGTCAGGGGTCGATCGACGCCGGGGCTGGAAACCTCGAGCAGGTACTCACCGCTGATCGGATCGGCGGCGTCCATCACCTGGGTCAGGGCGCGGGCCAGCTGGGCGCAGTCATCGATCTGCATGGTCCCGTCGGGGCGCTCGGCCATGATCTGCAGGCGCCGGGCATGCTGGCCGCCCATCAATCGCAGGCGCACAATGGCAAATCCCGCCGCCGCGGCCACGGCGTCGAGCAGTTCAATCAGCGCGCGATCCTCGATGGTCTTGCCACGCAACGATGCAGCCCTTCGTTAAGCCAAAGAAAAAGCGGCGGGCCTTTTCAGGGGCCGCCGCTCGTAAACGCCATCCAGCGCAAACGGACGATAACGGAGCCTCTATAGCGCGATCGGCGACGCGTTGGAAGAGGGCGCTACTTTTCCGGCTCGCCATGCGGAAAGAGTTCAATTACGCCAGCCAGACCATCATTCGGGTCGGCGCATCTTCGCCCCGCGCGATGGAGAGCCGGGGGGCGACTTCGCCGGTATAGAGGAAATCGGCTTTGCAGAGGACCTGGCCCGAGGCCGGGTTATCGGCGAAATGGCCAGACACCAGCAGGCGCTTGTTCCAGGTTTCACCCGCCCATGCGGTGACCGCGCGAGCGGCCTCGGTGGCGAGACCGACCCCCCAGTAGGGCCGCCCCAGCCAGTAGCCGAGTTCGGGCGGCCCCGCCGGCCCTGGCTGAATGCCGATGACACCCATGAATGGCGCATCTACGGCCTCGATGGCGAACACCGCCTGGTGCCGGACATCACGCTTTTCCATGTGCGCAATGAAAGCCTCCGCCTGCCCAAGGCCATAGGGATGGGGAATCGAGGTGGTCATGCGGGCCACGTCGATGTCGTTGGCGAGGGCGGCCATGGCCGGCGCATCGCCGGGATCGAGCGGACGCAGCCTCAGCCGCCGGCTGGTCAGCGTCGGAAAATTCCTGGTCTTTGCCATGATCCTGATCTCCCCGGGGCGCCCTCTGGCGGGCGCTTATCGACCAAAACAAAAGCGGGGATCCGAGCTATCCGGAGTCCCCGCTGGGGTCGTGATCCGGATCGCTTAACTTAGGCGCGATCCGCAGGTGATTTTCGGATCGTCTACTTCGCGCGAGCCTCGGCCGGAACCACGCTGATGAAGGTTCGGTCGCGCCGGCCGGTGAGGAATTTCACCGCGCCGGTGGCCTTGGCGTAGAGGGTATGGTCGGTGCCCATGCCGACGTTGTCGCCGGCCCAGAACTTGGTGCCGCGCTGGCGCACCAGGATATTGCCAGCGAGCACCGCCTCGCCGCCGAACTTCTTGACGCCGAGCCGCTGGCCGGCCGAGTCGCGCCCGTTGCGCGAAGAGCCGCCGGATTTCTTGTGAGCCATGGTCTCTAGAACCTCTACTTCTTGCCCTTCGAGGGCTTGGCCTTGGCGGGCTTGGCGCTCGTGGGTTTCGCAGTCTTCTTGGCAGGCGCCGGCTTGGCGGCTGGCTTCTTCGCCGCCGCCTTTGGCGCATCCGCCTTGGCGGGTTTCGCGGCCGTCTTCTTCGGAGCGGGCGCCGCCTTGGCGGGTTTCGCAGTCGCCTTGGCCTTCGGCTTCGCCGTCGCTGCCTTTTTGGAGGCGGCTGGCGCCATTTCCGCCTTGGCCGGGGTCGGCGCCGGCGCACCCGGCTTTTTCGCCGCCGCCTTGGCAGCCACGGGCTTGGTGGCGACGGGTTCGCCGTGGGCCAGTTGCGGCGCCGCGCCGGTCCGCCGGGCCTTGGCCGCCTCGATGCCGCGGGCGAGGTTGCGCGCCCGGGCGTTGAGCTCGAGCAGAGGCGTCAGATCGACTTCCCCGTCCCAGGTCTCACGGGTTCCGCCGCCGGCCAGGGCGGTGATCCGCAGTACCGACTGGAACTGCCGATGGCCCTGGGTGCGGCGATAGCCCTGGCGACGGATCTTCTTGAACACCTTGATCTTTTCGCTCTTGCGGGTTTCGACCAGGGTGGCGCTGACGCTGGCGCCCGCCACAGTCGGGGCGCCCAGAGTCACATCGGCGCCCTCGCCGATCATCAACACCTCGTCGAAGGCCACCTTGGCGCCCGGCGCTCCGTCCAGCTTTTCGACCACAAGCAGGTCGCCGGCCCGGACCCGATACTGTTTGCCCCCGGTCTTGATCACGGCGTACATGGCTTGGCCTTGCGAAGTGAAGGTGGGGCGAGACGAGCCCGCAAAAAGCAACGCGCCCGCGAGAGGGCCCGCGGGCGAGGGAGGCGACATATACTAGCCGCCCTCGCCAAGTCAACGTCGCGGGGCGATCGTGTAGGTAGCACACGATATGTCCGGTTTTCGTAGCAGACGATTTGTCCGGTTTAGCCGGAGCGGATCGGATGCATGCGGAGGTGAGGATGGCGCGGATTGGCGAGGCGATCGGACGGTACAATGGCGGACAGCTGAACT
>DATCCB010000013.1:0-50107 GCA_036511515.1 Caulobacteraceae bacterium
GCGGGACCTGCCGCGCGACTACCCCTGCGCGCACCGCAACAGGATTCGCGATGCCGTCTTCGACGTCGTCAACCGCGAGGTCACCGACGTCGATGCGGCGGACGATGTCCTGGACGCCCTCTACGAGCGGCTCACCGAGGGCGAGCGCTACGACGCCTTCGTCCACCGGCCCCTGAAGGAGGCGGTGGCGGCGATCTGCGACGACCTGGGCCTTACCCCCGACTGGAGCCGCTGGACCGGCGACGGCTGGCCGCCGCCAGGCAATGGTCCGCACTATCAATGGCAGTCGCTCTGGGCGCCGAGCCGCGAACGCATCGGCAAGCCCCGCCTGCAATGAAGCGGCCGCCGCTCCCTCCCCTTCATGGGGAGGGTCGGTCCGAAGGACCGGGGTGGGGAAGTTTGAAGACACTCCGCCGCTCGGAGATGACCGAGGCTTCCCCACCCGATTGCTGCGCGTCCACCCTCCCCACAAAGGGGGAGGGAGGAAACGCTAGTTAAGCGCCGACTTCCGCCGGCTCTTTCTTGGTCAGGTCTTCGCCGGTGGCCTGGTCGACGATCTTCATCGACAGACGGGTCTTTCCGCGATCGTCGAAGCCCAGCAGCTTGACCTTCACGGCCTGACCCTCGGTGAGCACGTCGGAGACCTTGTTGACGCGTTCGCTGGCGATCTGGCTGACGTGCACCAAGCCGTCCTTGGCCCCGAAGAAGTTCACGAAGGCGCCGAAATCGACGATCTTGACCACCTTGCCGTCATAGATCTGACCGACCTCGGGCTCGGAGGTGATCGAGCGGATCCAGTCGATGGCCGCCTTGATCTTGGCCCCGTCGCTGGCCGAGACCTTGACCGTGCCTTCGTCGTTGACGTCGACCTTGGCGCCGGTGGTGGCGACGATCTCACGGATCACCTTGCCGCCGGTGCCGATGACCTCACGGATCTTGTCGGTGGGGATGGTGATGGTCTCGATCTTCGGCGCATATTCGCCGACATCGGGCCTAGCCCCGTCGATGGCCTTGGCCATTTCACCCAGGATATGCAGCCGCCCGTCCTTCGCCTGGCCGAGCGCCTTCTTCATGATCTCCTCGGTGATGCCGGGGATCTTGATATCCATCTGCAACGAGGTGATGCCGTCGGCGGTGCCGGCGACCTTGAAGTCCATGTCGCCCAGGTGGTCCTCGTCGCCGAGGATGTCGGAGAGCACCGCAAAGCCGTCCTTTTCGAGGATCAGGCCCATGGCGATGCCCGACACCGGCTTCTTCAGCGGCACCCCGGCGTCCATCAGGGCGAGCGACGCCCCGCAGACCGACGCCATCGACGAAGAGCCATTGGATTCGGTGATCTCGGAGACCAGGCGAACGGTGTAGGGGAAGTCCTCCTTTGACGGCAGCATCGGCCGGATCGCCCGCCAGGCGAGCTTGCCGTGACCGATCTCGCGGCGGCCAGGCGCGTTCATGCGGCCGGTTTCGCCCACCGAGTAGGGAGGGAAGTTGTAGTGCAGCAGGAACGCCTCCTTGTAGGTGCCTTCCAGGGCGTCGATGAACTGTTCGTCATCGCCGGTGCCCAGCGTGGCGACCACCAGCGCCTGGGTCTCGCCGCGAGTGAACAGGGCCGAGCCGTGCGTGCGCGGCAGGACCGAGACCTCCGAAACGATCGGGCGGACCTTGTCGACGGCGCGGCCGTCGATCCGCTTGCCGGTTTCGAGAATGTCGCGGCGGACGACGTCGGCCTCGCATTCCTTGAACACCCCGCCGAGCTTCGAGGCGTCGATGCCGGCTGGGTTATCATCCGATTTGACCAGGGCGGCCACAGCCTTCGCCTTGGCGGCCATCACCGCGTCGTGGCGCGCGCCCTTGGCCTGGATGGCGTAGGCGGCCTTGATGTCGCCGCCGACCAGCTTTGAAACCTGGGCCTTGATCGCGTCGGTGTCTTCGGCGGTGAAGTCGAAAGGCTCCTTGGCCGAATGCTCGGCCAGTTCGATGATCGCCTGGATGACCGGTTGAAAACCGCGATGGGCGAACATTACCGCGCCCAGCACCTGGTCCTCGTCGAGCTCCTTGATCTCCGATTCGACCATCATCACAGCGTCATTGGTGCCGGCGACGACCAGATCGATGCGGTTGTTCGGATCCTTGACCTGCTCGAGGGTGGGGTTGAGCACATAGTCGCCGTCGATAAAGCCGACCCGCGCCGCGCCGATCGGGCCCATGAACGGCACGCCCGAAAGCGTCAGGGCCGCCGAGGCCGCGACCATGGCGACGATGTCCGGATCGTTCTCGAGGTCGTGGGAAAGGACGGTGAGGATCACCTGGGTTTCATGCTTGAAACCCTTGACGAACAGCGGCCGGATCGGGCGGTCGATGAGGCGGGAGACCAGGGTCTCCTTTTCGGAGGGCCGGCCCTCGCGCTTGAAGAAGCCGCCCGGAATCTTGCCCGCGGCGAAAGTCTTTTCCTGATAGTTGACGGTCAGGGGAAAGAAATCGAGGCCGGGCTTGGGGGTCTTGTCGAACACCACGGCGGCCAGGACAGTGGTCTCGCCGTAGGTGGCGATCACCGCGCCGTCGGCCTGACGAGCGATGCGGCCCGTCTCCAGGGTCAGCTTGCGGCCGGCCCAGTCGATGGATTTGCGTCGGATATCGAACATCTTAGCTATGAGTCTTTCTGGAATTTCCGCGGGCGAATTCCCGTCGGAGGTATGGAGCGCGGGGTTTGTCAGCCCGCCCTTTCGAATGGGAGTTGCGGGCGGTGCGCCCGCGCTCCCTTGGGTCGCTAGCGGCGCAGGCCGAGCGTGCCGATCAGGGCCTGATATCGACCTTCGTCGGACTTTTTCAGATGATCAAGGAGCGACCGGCGCGCGGAGACCAGTTTCAGCAGGCCTCGGCGCGAATGGTTGTCCTTCTTGTGGGTCTTGAAGTGTTCGGTGAGGTTGGCGATCCGTTCGGACATGATCGCCACCTGCACTTCGGCTGACCCAGTGTCGCCCGTCGAGCGGGCATGGGTGGCGATGACTTCGCCCTTGCGTAGCGCCGTGATCGACATCGGGAAGTTCTTTCCGCTCAGATGAGGTGAAAAACGCGCGTGGGATTGAGCCGACCCGCCCGCATCTCGCAGAGCGCCACGATCTTCGTCCCCTGAAGGGCTGAAACGGTGCGGGAGGCGGAAAGCCTCGCCCTCAAGGTTTCGACCTGGCGGGGGAGCAGAACGATCGATCGTCCCTGCATCAGCCTGAAGGCGTCTTCGGTGGTCACGGCCAGCGCCGGGATGTCGTCCAGCGCGGTCTCGACCGGAAGCAGAACCTCCAGAGGCGCGCCCCTATCGCACAACTCGTCGAGCAACTCCAGTGTAATCGCCCGCTCGTCGGTAAACGCGCCAACGCGACTGCGATGCAACGCACTGACGTGGCCGCATGCCCCGAGCCGGTCGGCCAGGTCGCGCACCAGCGCGCGCACGTAGGTTCCCTTGCCGCAATCGATTTCGATCTCGACATGATCGGCATCCCTGGCCTCGGTGACCCTGGCGGCATGGATCGTCACCGGGCGCGGCGCGAGCTCGACCTCGATGCCGGCCCTGGCCAGATCGTAGGCGCGCGCGCCATCGACCCTTACCGCGGAAAAGGCCGGCGGAACCTGGTCGATCTCTCCGACGAAGCCGGCCAGAGCCGCCTCGACGGCCTCTCGGGGTGGGAGGACGTCCGAGGTGGCAGTGACCGCGCCCTCGCGATCGAAACTGGCCGTGGTCACGCCCCAGGCGATGGTGAACCGGTAGGTCTTATCCGCATCGACCATGAAGGCGACGGTCTTGGTCGCTTCGCCCAGCGCGATCGGCAGCACGCCGGTGGCCAGGGGGTCGAGGGTGCCGGCGTGGCCCGCCTTCTGGGCGTTGAACGCCCGGCGCACCCGCCCAACGGCGATTGTCGAGCCCATATCCAGGGGCTTGTTCAGACACACCCAGCCCGAGACAGGATCGCCCTTGCGGCGGCGCCCCATCAGCCCTCGGGACCATCGTCGGTGGCCTCGATATCGCGACGCACGCGCGGGTCGTCGAGCAGGCGGCCGAGGTGGGCGGCGGCGTCGAAGCTGTCGTCGTGCACGAATTTCAGCGACGGCGTGAACTTCATCTCGATGGTGTGGCCAAGGCGCCCGCGCAGGAAGCCCGCGGCGCGATTGAGCCCGGCCACGACGGCGGGCGCCTTGTCTCCGCCCAGGGGTTCGACAAAGCAGATCGCGTGCTTGAGGTCAGGGCTGACCTTGACCTGGCTGATGGTCACCGAAACGCCGGCCAGGGCCGGATCGTCGAGGTCATCCTCGCGCAGGATCTCCACCAGCGCATGGCGCACCAGTTCGCCTGCGCGCAGCTGGCGCTGCGAGGGCATGGCGGGGCTTTTGGGGGCGCGGGGAGAGCCGCGTGGCATGCCTGAGGTCACCTAGTCCGCGCCCGGGGGATCGAACACCGGACAGGGGAGGGGCGGGCTTCTAGGTCCCAGCGGCGGCCATGTCCAGCCAAGTCCGGTGCTCCGCGGTCCGGCGGTTCACTTCCAGATGGGCTTGCCAAGGCCCGGCAGCCCCAGACTTGGCCACATATCCGTTACCGTCGCCACCACTTGGGGATCCATCGCGATCGGCGTTCCCCACTCGCGCTTCGTCTCCGGCGGCCATTTGCTGGTGGCGTCGAGGCCGATCTTGGAGCCGAGGCCGCTTTCGGGGGATGCGAAGTCGAGATAGTCGATCGGGGTATTCTCGACGATGGTGATGTCGCGGGCCGGGTCCATGCGCGTCGAGATCGCCCACATCACCGCTTTCCAGTCGCGCGCATCGATGTCGTCGTCGACGACGATCACCCATTTTGTGTACATGAACTGGCGCAAATACGACCACACGCCCATCATCACCCGCTTGGCGTGGCCGGGGTAGGCCTTCTTCATCGCAACGACGGCGATGCGATAGCTGCAGCCCTCCGGCGGCAGCCAGAAGTCGACGATCTCCGGAAACTGGGCGATCAGCAGCGGGATGAAGACTTCGTTTAGCGCCTCGCCCAGGACGCTCGGCTCATCGGGCGGCCGGCCCGTGTGGGTGGTGAGGTAGATCGGGTCGCGGCGCATGGTGATGGCGGTGACCTGGAACACCGGAAAGCGCTCGACGGCGTTGTAATAGCCGGTGTGGTCGCCGAACGGTCCTTCGTCGGCATAGTCGTCGAGCAGCACCTCGCCTTCGATGACGATCTCGGCCTGGGCGGGCACCAGCAGGGGCTGGGTCTTGGCCTTGACCAGCTCGACCCGAGCCCCGCGCAACAGACCGGCGAACTGATACTCCGACAGGGTGTCGGGGACCGGGGTTACCGCCGCCAGTATGGTTCCGGGATCGGCGCCGATGACCGCGCAGGCGGGCAGGGCGGCGCGCTTGCCGGCCGCCTTCCAGCGGCGGTGGTGCTGGGCGCCGCCGCGATGGGCGAGCCAGCGCATGATGGTTTGATCCTTGCCGATCACCTGCATCCGATAGATGCCGAGGTTGAAATCGTCTTCGCGGGTCTGTGAAGGGCCTTTGGTGACCACCAGCGGCCAAGTGATCAGCGGGCCCGCCTCGCCCGGCCAGCAGGTCTGCACTGGGAGCCGCCCCAGGTCGATATCGGCCCCGGTCAGCACCACCTCCTGGGCCGGCGCCCTGGCCACGATCTTTGGGGTCATGCCCATGATCGTCCTAGCCAGGGGCAGCATGTCCCAGGCCTCCTTCATGCCGCGCGGCGGCTCCGGGCTGCGCAGAAAGGCCAAGAGCTCGCCAACGGCGCGCAGATCGGCGCCGCTCGCCCGCGCCTTTCCTTCCAGGGTGACGGCCATGGCCACGCGCTTGACGGTTCCAAAGAGATTGGCCAGGCACGGGATCGTAGAGATCTCGCCGTCGGCGCGCACCGGCTTTTCGAACAGCACCGCCGGGCCGCCGGTCGCCAGCAGGCGCGTGCAGACTTCGGTCATCTCCAGCACGGTCGAGATGGGCTGGGCGACGCGGACCAGTTCACCGGCGTCTTCGAGAACGGCTATGAAATCCCTCAGGCTTCGATAGGCCATCGCCAATCCCTATGGCGGGGCCTCGCCGCTGTCACGCTTTGCGACGCCGCGCCTGGGGCTTTAAGGTGCCCGCCGATGAAACAGATCGACCTCGACGACCTGCCGCCGCGTATCGCCCAGGCTCTTCGCGCGTTGGAGGCGGACGAGGAGCTGGTGCTGGTTCAGGGCGGCGTTGTCGTAAGCCGGCTGACGGTTTCCGCCGCCGCGGCGCCCGCTGCCAAGGATACCCTGGCCGACATGGCCCCAGACGAGCGGGTCAGCGAAGTTCTCAGCCAGTTCAACGCCATGATCCACGACGAATTTTAGTCCTTTCCTTCTCCCGCAAGGGGAGAAGGGTTTGTTCTCTCCGCATCCCACGCCCTGACATCCTTCTTTGGCGCGATCTTGCGCCAGCGGCGTTCGAGAAAGTTACGGAATGAGCCGGGATGCAGGCTGTCCAGTCGGGCCAGCACGCAGGGATAGTCCTTGTAGTGGGCGGTGAAATGGAAGGTGGCCGGCTCGGCCTCCATCAGCATTTCGCGCTCGTCGAAGGAGACCTCTAGAAGTACGAGGCTGGCGTCCTCGCGGCGCAGGCGCGTGAAGAATTTCTTGTTCACCAGGAACGATGGCCGGCCATAAGAGCTGCCCTCGCTGACGCCCGGAAAAGACAGGCAGATCGCGCGCATCTCATCGAGCGTCATCGGGCGATCCGCCAGTCAGTAGGCAAGAGCCAATCCATCCTTGCGCATTTCGCTGGCGGCGGCATATCGGCCGGGCCAGCGCTCTATGGCCTGATAGCCGCCGAACGAACCATCCGACGGACCAAACCGCCAGCCGAGCGCGGCCAGGCCCTCCCTGGTCTTATCCGGGACGCCCGCTTCGAGCCGCAGGGTTCCGATGCCGTCGGCCGGCGCCCCGGTCGGTTCGGAGGAGCCCTCGTGATGCCAGCGCGGCGCGTCGCCCGCTTCCTGCAGGGCCAGTGCGTAATCGATGCGATTGACGATGATCTGCGCCTGGCCCTGGGGCTGCATGTCGCCGCCCATGACGCCAAAGGCCATCCACGGCTGGCCGTGGCGGGTGGTGAAACCGGGAATGATGGTCTGGAACGGCCGCTTGCCCGGGGCATAGAGGTTGGCGTCGCCGTCCTTGAGGCTAAAGAGCTCGCCCCGGTCCTGGAACATGAATCCGAGGCCGTCGGGCGACAGGCCAGAGCCCATGCCGCGATAGTTGGACTGGATGATCGAGACCATCATCCCGTCCGCGTCGGCGGTGCAGAAATAGGTGGTGTCGCCGTGGCTCGGCGCCTGACCGGGATAGACCAGGCTGGCGATTTTGTCCTGACGGATCAGCCTGGCGCGTTCGGCGGCGTAGTCCTTGGAGATCAGCCAGTCGATCGGCGCCTTGGCGAAGTCGGGATCGGCGAAATAGCGGGCCCGGTCCTCGAACGCCAGGCGCTTGGCCTCGACCTGGGTGTGAAGGCTGGTGGTGGACTGGAAGCCCATGGTCTGCAGATCGAAGGTCTCAAGGATGTTGAGGATCTGCAGCGTCGAAAGGCCCTGGCTGTTTGGCGGCAAAGCCCAGACATCGACGCCGCGATAGTTCGTCGAGCGCGGCTGGACCCACTGCGAGCGGTGCGAGGCGAGGTCGGCCTTCGACAGCCACCCGCCGATGCGCCTGAAATAGGCGTCGATGACATCGGCGATCTCGCCCTGGTAAAAGGCGTCGCGACCGCCGGCGGCGATCAGACGATAGGTATGGGCGAGCGCGGGGTTGGCGAAGACCTCACCCTCGGCCGGCGTGCGCCCCTGCGGACCCCAGACCCGCTTGAAGTTGTCGACCTCCTCGATGCCCATGCCCGGGCGCGTGAACACGCGATAGGCGGCGGCGAGATAGTAGGCGATGGTCTGGGCGACAGGGGCGCCGTTCTGCGCCAGATCAATCGCCGGCGCGAAGAGATCGGCCCACTTCAGACGCCCAAAGCGCTGATGCAGGGTCCACCAGGCGTCTACGGCCCCCGGCGTTGAGACCGTGGTTGCGCCGAACGCGGCGATATAGCCGTTCCGGGCCCGCGCACGCTGGGTCGCCAGGCTCAGCGATCGCGGCGAGCGGCCGGAGCCGTTGAGGCCGACGACCGTCTGGGACTTCGGGTCCCAGAGCATGACGAAACAGTCGCCGCCGACGCCGCAGGAAATCGGTTCGAGAAAGCCCAGGGCCGCGTTGGCCGCCACCGCGGCGTCGACCGCGGAACCTCCGGCGCGCAGGATGTCGATGGCGGCCAGGGTCGCGAGCGGATGTGCGGTGGCCGCTGCCCCGTGGGCGCCCCAGACGCTGGAACGCGAGGCGAAGCTGGCCCCGGTGATACGGTCGCCGCCGTGCACCCCCAGATGCTTGGGGTCCGGCTTGATCGGCGGCGCGGCATCCGCGCGACCGCCGATCACCTGCGTCGTGGCGGCCAAGGGCAGGGTGGCGAGAAAGGTGCGTCGGCGCATCGGCGGCCTGTTCAGGCCCTGGCCGAAGCGGCGCCCAGCACCGAGAGGTAGCCCGCGGCGCCCTCCATGCGCGGGGTCACGCCCTTGGCGGCCAGCAGGCGTCGAGCCCGCGGCAGATTCCAGCACGGCACGTGCATGAACATGTGGTGTTCGCAGTGATAGTTGACGAAATAGGGCGCGATCAGCGCCCGCTCGAACAAATTGGCGTGGGTGGTGCGGGCATGGTGCAGGGGATCTGGCTCATCCTTGGCGACCAGCGCGTGCTCGGCGATGTTGCGCAGGCGGGTTACCAGCTGGAACCAGGTCGCGCGCGGAGCGAGCCACAACACCGGCCACGCCCACCACGCCCCCCTCCAGGCGATCGCTAAAGTGGTTACGATGATTGCGCCGATGGCGTTGCCGATCAGCCAGCGACGCTGGCGGTAGATCTCGTCGCCCAGGATCGGCAGGATCGGCTGGCCGGCCTGCCTGGCTTTCAGGCGCGCGATCAGACCGCCGAAACGCTGCTTGAACCAGGTCTGGCCGGTAAGGTCGCGGATGATCTTGCGGCGCAGGGAGGCGCGGGTGATCGGAAACGGCGCCGAAAGGCCAAGGTCGGGATCCTCGGCCTGCTGGGCGTATTTGTGGTGTTGCAGGTGGTAGGCGCGGTAGCGCGCCAGGCCGCCGCTGCACAGCCATTCGGCGACCCAGTCGTTGACCTTCGGATCGGGGTGCAGAGCGCCATGCGCGGCGTCGTGCATCAGGATGGCGAGGCCAAGCTGGCGCGCGCCGATGACGACAATGGCCAGCGGAATGGTTATCGGCCAGACGATGGCCATGACGGCGGCGAGGCCGATGACCATCCAGCAATGGGCGACCAGCGCGAGGCCCTTCCACGCCGAACGGCGGGCCAGCGGCTTCCATTCCTCTCCGGTGAACAGCTGCTTGGGATCGATGCGGGCGGCAACGGCCATGGCGTCAGTCTACCACAGCCCGGCGGCGCGGTGAACGGCGGGTCCGGCCGCCTCGCTCACCCCAGCTTCAGCGTCGCGGCAAAGGCGGCCGCCTTGGCCCCCGCATCGGGGACTCTCAGCAGGAACGAGAGGTGGGTGGTGATCGATCCTCGTGTCGCGGCATCGAGAGCCAGCGCCTTGCCGCGCATCTTCATCACCGGCATCGTCCGGCCAAAGACCGACAGGGCCGCCGACGCCAACGCCTGGGCGAAGGGCGCCTAGTCGTCGAGGTCGTCCAGGCCCGCGACTGTCACCTCGAGGTCCTTGATGATGCCGGTGGACAGCGAATAGACCCAGCCGTGGACGCAGAGCGCCTGGCCGCGCGCCCAGGCGTCCTGGACGAAGACATCCGAGGCGACATTCTTCACCTGGGCGATGACGTTCAGCTCACAGAGCCGATTGAGGCGCGTCTTCTCATCAGGCTCGGCGGCCAGGGCGTGGCGATGCTCGTGCGCCACCTCGCGGATCGGGTGCAGCCAGTGATCGACCAGACCCCGGCGCTTGCCGTCGACCGCCGCGGCGATGCCGCCACAGCCATAGTGCCCGACAACCAGGATGTGCCCCACCTTCAGCACGTCGACGGCGAACTGCAGCACCGACAAATAGTTGGCGTCCTGAGGCGGGGCGAGGTTGGCGACGTTGCGGTGGACGAAGAGTTCGCCAGGATCGAGACCGACGATCTCGTTCGCCGGCACGCGGCTGTCCGAACAGCCGATCCACAGGTAGCCCGGCGCCTGCTGGCCCTCGAGCCTGCGGAAGAACGCCGGGTCGACGGCAAGCTTGGCCGCCGCCCAGGCCTGGTTGTTGCGCTTCAGGTGATCGAGCATCGTTCCCACGGGCCCTTGGCGAGGCGCGCTTCAGTCGACCGTCACCACCACCTTGCCCATGGCCTTGCGGCTGGCCAGATGAGCGATCGCCTCCCCGGCCCGGGCGAGGGGGAAGTGTTCGGAGACGTGGGGCTTGATCTTGCCGGCGGCGTAGAGATCGAGCAGTTCCTTGACGTTGCGTTGGTGGCCCGTCGGGTCGCGAGACACCGCCGTACCCCAGAAAACCCCGACGATGTCGCAGCCCTTGAGCAGCGCGAGATTGAGCGGGATGCGCGGAATGCCGGCGGGAAAGCCGATGACCAGGTAACGCCCTTCCCAGGCTATTGAGCGCAGGGCGGCTTCGGCATAGTCGCCGCCGACCCCGTCGTAGATGACATTGGCTCCGTTGGCCCCGCAGACCTGCTTGAAAAGCTCCGACAACGCCTTCTGGCCGTCGCGGTCGAAGGGGCCGTGGGGATAGACCACGCCTTCGTCGGCCCCGTGTTTCTTGGCCAACGCGACCTTGTCATTCGATGAGGCCGCAGCGATGACCCGCGCGCCCATCGCCTTGCCGAGTTCGACCGCCGCCAAGCCGACGCCGCCGGCGGCCCCGAGCACCAGCAGCGTCTCGCCAGCTTTGATGTGGGCCCGGTCCTTGAGCGCGTAATAGGAGGTGCCGTAGGTCATCAAGAAGGCGGCGGCTTCGTCGAAAGGCATGGCCGGCGGGATCGGGATCAGCCGCGAGGCTTCGAGGGCCAGCTCCTGCGCCATACCGCCCCAGCCGGTATTGCCGAGCACGCGGTCGCCGACCTTGACGTGGGTGACGCCCTCGCCGACTTCCTTGACGACACCCGAGATTTCGCCACCCGGCGCGAACGGGCGGGCAGGCTTGAACTGGTACTTGTCCTCGATGATCAACACGTCGGGGTAGTTCACGCCGCAGGCCCTGACAGAGACTACCGCCCACCCGGGCCGGGGGGTGGGGCTGGGCAGATCCTCGAGCTCCAGCGTCTCGGGGCCGCCGACGCTCTTGCTGAGCAATGCTTTCATCGCTGCCTCCCGAGGCGTTTCCCTTTTCGCGCGCGTGACGCTATCGCAAGGCGCGGGTGGGCGGAAGGATCAAGGAGCGGCGATGAGCGACAAATCGGCAGCCCTGGCGCTGCATGGCGGCGCGGGCGCGCTGAGCGGACGCGACTATGGCCGCGAGATCGCCCACATGCGCGGTCTGGTCGAGGCCGCGCGCGATCGGCTAAAGGCCGGAGCCTCAGCCATCGATGTGGTCGTCGAGGCGGTGGCGGCGATGGAGGCATCGGGGCTCTATGTCGCCGGCCGGGGCGCCTCGCCCAACGCCAGCGGCGGTTATGAACTCGACGCCAGCCTGATGGACGGCCGCAGCCAGAGGGCCGGCGCCGTCGCCGCGCTGGAGGGTTTCGCTTCGCCGATCGCCGCCGCGCGGGCGGTAATGGACACGACACCTCACGTGCTCCTGGCCGGCGCTGGGGCGGCGCAGTTCGCCGCCACCCAGGGTCTGGAGCGGATCGCCGATCCGCAGGCCTGGTTCACCCGTGTCGGCGGTCGCGCAGCTGCGACAAAGGCGAACCTCAACACCGGCACGGTGGGGTGCGTGGCCCTGGATGCTTCCGGCGCGCTCGCCGCGGCGACGTCGACGGCCGGCGTGTTCGGCAAGCTGGCGGGCCGCGTCGGCGACAGCCCGATCATCGGGGCCGGAACCTGGGCCGACGCGCGCGCGGCTGTGTCCTGCACGGGCCCCGGCGAATATTTCCAGCGCTGCGCCGCCGCCGCCCAATTGGCCTTTCGTGTGCGCGGCGGCGAGACCCTGGCCGCGGCGGCCTCCGCCGTCCTCGAAGAGGTCGGCGTACTGGGCGGCGAGGGCGGCCTGATTGCGCTCAGCGCCGATGGCCAGATCGCCATGCCGTTCACCTCAGCCGGGATGAAACGGGCGGCGCTGCACCCCGACGGAACCATCACCGCGCGGGCCTTTTAGGTCCACGTCCGCCAACGCCCAAGGTTCTGCTAGGATGGACGCTTAAGGAAGCGCCTTGACCGTCACGCTCGATCTTTCCCGTGCCGATGCGGCAAAAGCGGCCGCACCGCTCAATCTCGCCGGGCTGGCGCGGCCCCGCCTGTTGCGGGCGCTCATCGAGGCCGACGTCGCCACGCCCGCCAACGCTCGCATGCGCGCCGGGCAAGTCTGGCGATGGATTCACCGCGCCGGAGTCACCGATTTCGAGGCCATGCACAATATCGCCAAGGACGCGCGCGCGCTGATGGCGCGGCGGTTCACCCTCGGCAGGCCCCAGATCGTCGAGCGCCAAGAGAGCGCCGACGGCGTGATAAAATGGCTGCTGAGGTTTGCGCCCGGCGTGGAAGCCGAGAGCGTGTTCATCCCCGACGTCGGCGGCTCGGGGGCCCTGTGCGTCTCCAGCCAGGTCGGCTGCACGCTCAACTGCACTTTTTGCCACACCGGCACTCAGGCCCTGGTTCGCAACCTCACCGCCGCCGAGATTATCGCCCAGGCCCAGGTCGCCCGCGACGATCTGAACGACTGGCGTGGCCCGGACGAGGGCCGGCGGCTGACCAACATCGTGTTCATGGGCATGGGCGAGCCGCTCTACAATCTGGACAATGTCGCCGACGCCCTCGACCTCTTATCCGACAACGAAGGCATGGGAATATCGCGGCGGCGGATGACGGTTTCGACATCGGGCGTTGTTCCCCAACTGAAAGCGCTTGGCGAGCGCACCGGCGCGATGCTGGCGATCTCCCTGCACGCCACCAACGACGCCCTGCGCGATGAACTGGTGCCGCTCAACAGGCGCTATCCGATCGCGCAGCTGATGGCCGCGGTCCGCGCCTATCCGGGCCTCTCGAACGCGCGGCGGGTGACCTTCGAATATGTGATGCTCAAGGGCGTCAACGACAGTCCTGCGGAGGCCCGGGCGCTGGTCCGGCTGCTGGCCGGGATGCCGGCCAAGATCAACCTGATCCCGTTCAACCCCTGGCCGGGCGCGCCATACGAATGCTCGGAGCCGCAAACGATCGAAGCCTTCGCCCGTATCGTCAACCGCGCCGGCTACGCCGCGCCGATCCGAACTCCCCGTGGCCGCGACATTCTGGCGGCCTGCGGCCAGCTCAAGTCGGACAGCGAAAAGACCCGCGCGAGCGCGCGGCGCGAGGCGGATAAACCGGCTCTCCTTGCGGGTGACGGGTCTGCGCCAGTCGACCTCGGCCCAGGGGGACCCCGCAATGCCGCATGAGTTGCAATCACCCGAGCTGCAGGCGTGGGCGACCGGATTTCCGGTGACCCTGCTTCACGCCGTGGTCACCCTGCTGATCCTGGCGTTCGGAACCGCGCTTTACGCGCTGATCACCCCGCACCGCGAAATCCAGCTGATACGCGACGGCAATCCGGCCGCGGCCCTGTCGCTGGGTGGCATGATCGTCGCCCTCGCCATCCCCCTGGCGGTGTCGATGGCCGCGTCGACGTCGCTGGTTGGGCTGGCGCTGTGGGGTGTGGCGACCCTGTTCGTCCAGCTGGCCGCGTTTCGGCTGACCGATATGATCTTCCGCGGACTGCCCCAGCGGATCTCGGAGGGCGAGATGGGCGCCGCGGTCCTGTCTGTAGCCGCCAAGCTGGCCACGGCCCTGATCCTGGCCGCCGCCGTGGCCGCCTGAAGCGGCGTCGCTCGCAGATGCACTTCCCGCGGCTGCCGGACTGGCTGATCTATCTGGCGGTCGTGCTCGCCCTGCTGGTCGCCGCGATCGGCCGCCAGGAGCGCGCCAACGCTCCTCCGGCGCCGCCGCCCATGCCGAGCGACGAAGGGCTGCCGCTAGGGCCGGCATCGCCCTTCGATCTCCGGGTGGTGGTCAGGACCCCTCTCGCGCCGGGACCGGGCGCGGGAACCGCCTTTTCCGTCGCCGACACCGGCGTGTGGATGACCGCCAGGCACGTGGTGGCCGGCTGCTCCAGGGTAGCGATCGTCGTCGCCCCCGGGCGCGGCGTGGCGGCGACCATGCACATCGAACCGGCCAGCGAGGCGGCGGTCCTGTTCACCCGCGGCGGAAGTCCCGCCCTGCCGCTGGCCGGCGCTCGCGGGCTGCGTCGGGGCGCGCGCGCCTTCCATCCGGGGTATCCGCGGGGCCAGCCGGGAGAGGCCGCGTCGCGCCTGATCGGGCGCGAGACCCTGGTCACCGCCGGCAAAGGCCTGCGCGGCGAGCCGATGCTGGCCTGGGCCGAGGTCGGCCGCACCAGCGGTCTTTCGGGAGACCTCACGGGCCTTTCAGGCGCCCCCGCCCTGGACGATGAGGGGCGGGTGGTCGGCGTCACGGTGGCCCAGGCGCCCAGGCGCGGCCGGCTCTACACCACCACGCCCGGCGCGGTTCGCGCCGCGCTGGCGGCGGCCGGCGTGCGCGGCGCCGATGCGTCAGGCCAGATCATCACCACCGACAACTACGGCCGCGTCGCCGACGACCTGCGCCGCAATCTGAGCGTCGCCCAGGTGGTTTGCCTCGCGCGCTAGGCCGGCGCCGCCGCGAAACTCGCCGACGGACGGCGCAGGGCCAGCACGATGCACAGGATGATCGCCGGAAGCCCGACCGCGGCCGAAAGCAGGTAGAACAATGCGTAGGCGTCGAGCAGGCTTCGCCCGTGATTGAGGCCCTCGACGATCACCCCCGAAAAGCCCTTGAGAATCTTGCCTGTCCAGGCCAGGGCGGAGGTCAGAAGCGCGTACTGGGTGGCCGTGTAGCCCAGGCTGGTGAGGGTCGACATGTAGGACACCAGCGCGACGCCGGAAAAGCCGATGGCCAGGGAATCGAAGCCCATGATCGCTTGATAGGCCGTGAGGTGAACGGGGCCGATCAGCGCCAGGGGAAAATCGCCGCCGCGCCAGCCCAGAAGCGCAAAGGCGCCGATGCCGATCGGCTGGATTATCGCGCCGATGACCAGGGTCGGCCGGTTGCCGATGCGCAGACAGAAGAGACCCCCCAGGGCTATGCCGAGCACCGAGCCGATCAGGCCGATCGACGTGCGCACGGTGGCGATGACCCCAAGGTCGATGCCAAGCGCCTTGTAGTAGGGATTGCTCATCGGGCCGCGCATGTAGTCGCTCAGATGGTACAGGGTGATCATGCCCAGCATCAGCGCGGCCATGCCCGCCCCATGGGTGCGAAAGAAGATCGCGAACGGGTTGATCACCGAGTCGTAGAGAGCCCTAGCGGGGTGGCCCCTGACGCCGGTGGCGCGGATCTCCATCACCTGGTCGGCCCGCGCCGGCTCCTTCGCCAGAAGAGCCGCGACCAGGCCGACCGCCATCAGGCCGCCGAACACCGCGTAGGCGAGGGGCCAGCTGGTGGCCTTTACGAGCAGCAGGATCCAGGCTTCGGTGGCCAGAAGGGCGACGCGAAAGCCAAGGCTGTAAGCGGCCGTCAAAAGGCCAAGTTCATCGGCGTCGTCGGCCGATTCGATACGCCAGGCGTCGATCACCGTGTCCTGGGTCGCGGCGGCGACTCCGGTGAGAACCGCAAGCAAGGCTAGCAACGGCAGGGCGGTCCGCGGCTCGACGGCCGACATGCCGATAAGGCCGGCCGCAATCACCAGCTGGCTGGCGATCATCCAGCCACGCCGCCGCCCAAGCCTGCCCGGCAGCGGGGCTCGCACCCGGTCGACGACCGCACCCCAGATGAACTTGGCCAGATACGGAAGCCCGGCCCAGGACAAAAACCCGATGACCGCCAGCTGGATTCCGTCGGCGGCGAGCCAGAAACCCAGGGTGTTGCCGATCAGCATGAACGGCAGGCCCGATGAAAAACCCAGGGCCAGCATCAGCGCGACCTTGGGCCGCCCAAGCGCCGCGATGACGTCCCCCATGCGCCGCCGAGGCGGCCGGCTCGCCGTGGGACCTTCGCCGATCGCCGCCTTGCTCATCAAAGTCTCTTGGCTTGGGGCCCTTAGGGTCCGGCGACTCAAGAGGCGAGGGTGGCCCGCGTGGGGCGATCCGTCCAGCGTTGGCCGATCCAGGCAATCAGCGCCGCCCGCAACGCGGCGGGGCTGAGCGGTTTGACCAGGAAGCCGTCCATGCCGGCGGCCAGGCAGGCGCGGCGATCATCCTCGAATGCGTTGGCGGTGAGCGCCACGACCGGCGTCATCACCCCCCTCTTGCGCAGCATCCGGGTGGCCTCCATGCCGCCCATCACCGGCATGCGGACATCCATCAGCGCCAGATCGTAGCCGCCGCTTTTCAGGGCCGACACCGCGGCCGAGCCATCGGCGACATGGTCGACGGCGCAGCCTTCGCGCTCGAGCAGGGTGCGGGCCAGCATGGCGTTGATCGGATTGTCCTCGGCCAGGAGCACGCGCGCGCCGGCCAGGGGACGCGCCGCGCCGGCCGGCTGTTCGATCAGGGGGTCGGTGCGCTCATCGCGCGTCGTCGCAGCCATGGCTTTGGCCCCCGCCGCCGCTCGGACCCTGGCGACCAGGGATGAGCGACGCAGCGGCTTGATCAAATATCCCGCATAGCCGGCGAGCCGCAGCGCCGGAATCCTGGCGCGATCCTCGGGGCGCAGTAGGAGCACGCATGAGCGTCCCGCCGGGGGATCGAACAGGCGGCGCCCCGGCATCAGGGCCTCGTCGATCAGCACGGTCGCGTCGGCCGGAGCGCGGGCCAGGACTTGGTGGATGTCAGCGCCGGCGAACGCGCGACCGCCGCTGGCCTCGATCTGGGCGACCGCCGCATCCCGCACGACGAGGCTGGCCGAGACAACGGCGACCGACCGGCCCTGGAGAGGCCGCGCCCGGCGTGTCGCGGGGCCGGCGATCGGGAATTTCGCTTCGAACCAGAATTCCGCGCCGCCGCCGGGAGCGTCGCCGACGCCGATGGCGCCACCCATCGCCCCGGCGATCCGGCGGGCGATCGCCAGGCCAAGGCCCGCGCCCGTCAGGCTCCCGCCATCGGCCTGGACGAAAGCCTCGAAGATCGTCTCCCGCGCCGCGGCGGGCACGCCGGGCCCGGTGTCGCGAACGATCAAACGCAAATCACCGGCGCCGGTCGTGCGGACCATGACCAGCACCCCGCCGCTCGAGACGAATTTCACCGCGTTGCCGGCGAGATTGAGCAGAATCTGCTTGAGCCGCGCCTCGTCGGCCACGATCGGCCGGGTCAGGCCTTCTACGGCCCAGGCGATGTCGATATCTTTTTCGTGCGCCCGTGGACTGAGCAACTCACAAACGCACCGCAACAGGTCTTCGACATCGACGGCCACGGGGTGGAGCTCGACGCGCTCGCTGCCCAGCTTGGCGTAATCGAGGACATCGTTGACCAGGCGCAGCAGATGCTCGCCGCTTTCGGTCAGCGCCGCCACATATGCCCGTTGCTCTGCGCTGAGCCGCGTGCCGCCCAAGAGACCGGCCATGCCGATGACGCCGTTCAGCGGCGTGCGAAACTCATGGCTGAGCGCCGCCAGATGTTCGGCGGGGATGGCGCCTTGGGACGTGGGATCAACTAGGCTCATCGCCAGCCGTTCTAGGCCAAGTGCGCTTAACAGCCGGTCAAGCGACTCCGCCGGCGGCCCTCAACGCCCATAGACGCTGGCGCGCGCCTCGCCGACGCCGTCCGCGCCGGGCGCGATGCGGCGATAGATCAGGGCTTCGGCTATGTGAACGCGGCGCACGGTCGGGGCCGCCTCGAGGTCGGCGATGGTGCGGGCCAGGCGAAGGGTGCGAGTCCAGCCGCGAGCGGTGAGACCGCCCGCCTCTGCGGCGCGCGCCAGCAGCGCCTTGGCCGGGGCGTCCAACGCGGCGATCTCCTCGAGCCAGGCGCCCTCGGCGCGGGCGTTGAGGACCGCCGCGCCGGCCCGCTCGACGGCGGCCAGAGCGCGAGCGGTCTGGATATCGCGCGCCGCCGCGACGCGGGCGGCGACCTCGGCAGTGCCTTCGGCGGGCGCGGGCAGGGAAAGATCGGCGGCGGTGACCGGCGGCACGTCGACGGCCAGATCGATGCGATCCATCAGCGGGCCGGAGATGCGGCCCTGGTAGTCGCGCTGGCAACGCGGGGCCTTGCCGCACGCGCCACGGCCGAGGCCGCCGGCGCCGCAGCGGCATGGGTTCATCGCCGCGACCAGCTGGACCCTGGCCGGATAGCGGACGTGGGCATTGGCCCTGGCCACCGTCACCTCCCCGGTTTCCAGGGGCTGGCGCAGGCTGTCGAGCGCCTGGCCGCTGAACTCCGGCAGTTCGTCGAGGAACAAGACGCCGTTGTGGGCCAGCGAGACTTCGCCTGGCTTGACCCGCGTGCCGCCGCCGGTCAGCGCGGCCATGGTGGCCGAGTGGTGGGGGCTGCGGAACGGCCGCGCCCGGGAGAGCGCGCCGCGCGCGATCAGGCCGGCGATGGAGTGAACCATCGAGGTTTCCAGGAGCTCGGCGGCGGTCAGCGGCGGCAGCAGGCCCGGCAAGCGCTGGGCCAGCATCGATTTTCCAGACCCCGGCGGGCCGACGTAGAGCAGGTTGTGGCCGCCGGCCGCGGCGATCTCCAGAGCCCGCTTGGCGTTCTCCTGGCCCTTGACGTCATGAAGGTCCGGCCCCGCGGCGCCGTCGAGCATCGGGCCGGGCTTCGGCGCGCTGAGGATCTGGCTGCCCCGGAAGTGATTAACCAGCGAAATCAAGGAGCGCGGCGCGAGAATGGCTGTGTCGCCCGCCCAGGCCGCTTCAGGGCCGCAGGCCTCCGGACAGATCAGTCCCAGCCCCAGCGCGCCGGCCGCCATCGCCGCCGGCAGGGCGCCGGCCACCGGGGCGATCTCGCCATTGAGGTTGAGCTCGCCGATCGCCGCCCACCCGTCCAGGGCATCCTGCGGAATGATGCCCATGGTCGCCATCAGGGCCAGCGCGATGGGCAGGTCGAAATGGTTGCCTTCCTTGGGCAGGTCGGCCGGCGCGAGATTGGCGACGACGCGCATCGTCGGCAGGGCCAGGCCGAGACCGGCGAAGGCGGCGCGCACACGCTCGCGCGCTTCACCGACCGCCTTGTCGGCCAGGCCGACGACCACGAAGGCCGCAAGTCCGCCCACGGTCTGGACCTCGACGTCGACCCGCCGCGCCTCGACCCCATGGAACGCCACCGAGACCACCCGCGCCGCCACGTCTGGAAAGCCTCCTTCTGACCGCCGACCTTATCGATAAGGAGCATGCGGCGATGTTCGGATCAAGAACAAAATAGGAACCTATACGCGAACCGCGATGGATTCACCGCTCCGTCACGGGCCATGGCTGCGCAAGGCCTCGATGCAGTCCCACAGGCGATGGGCCGCGTCGGCGCCGCCAAAAGCTTTCAGCTGCCGAGCCCCGGTGGGCGAGGTTACGTTGATCTCGGTCAGGTAGTCGCCGATCACGTCGATGCCGACGAATAGCAGCCCGCGCCGCTTGAGTTCGCCGCCGATGGCCCGGCAGATTTCAAGGTCGCGCGCGGTCAGTCCGATGGCCTCCGCGCGGCCGCCGCGGGCGAGGTTGGAGCGCACCTGGCCATCGGCCGGTATGCGATTGATCGCGCCGACCGGCTCTCCGTCGACCAGGATGATGCGCTTGTCGCCACTGGCCACGGCCGGGATGAACTTCTGGGCGACCACGGGCTCGCGGCCGATAAGGGCGTGAAGCTCGAGGAGCGCGTCGAGGTTCGGATCGTCCGTGGTCAGCCGTACGACCCCGGAGCCCGCGCCGCCGTAGAGGGGCTTCAGCACCATGTCGCCATGGCGGGCGCGAAAGTCGTGGATCGCGGCGGCGTCGGACGTGATCAGGGTCGGCGGCTGCAGCCCCTCAAAGCCGGTGACGAACAGTTTCTCGGGCGCATTCCTGACCTCGGCCGGGTTGTTGACCACCAGGGTGGCCGGATGAATGGTCTCCAGAAAGTGGGTCGCGGTGATGTAGGCCATGTCGAAGGGCGGATCCTGACGCATCAGGACGACGTCCATCCGTGACAGGTCCTGCACCTCCAGGGGCCCAAGCCTATGGTGGTCTCCAATGACGGGTCGCAGGCTGACCGTCCTACCGCGCGCGAACAGGCGGCCGTCCTCGAGCGCTAGCCGTTCGGGCGCGTAGACCCACAGCGCGTGCCCGCGGCTCTGCGCCTCGACCATCAGCATGAAGGTGGTGTCGGTGTCGATATTGACCGCCTCGATGGGATCCATCTGGATGGCGACGCGCAGAGGCATTGGCCGGGCTTTCGTAACTAGTTCAGTTTCAGGCGAACACGTTCGCGGGCGGCTCTGGCGGCGATGGCCGCGCCACCGTCGAGAACCTGGGCGCGGCCGAGCGCCTCGAGCGCGCCGGCCAGGGCGCCCTGGCCCTCCCGCGCGGCCGCGACGTCGAGCCAGGGGCGATGATCGGCTGGATCGATGAGGGCCCTGCGCAGGGCCGATCGCTCGGCGCGGGCGTAATCGCCGACCAGCGCGGCCCTGGCGAAGATGTTGTTCTGCAGACGGATGAGCACCGCCCGATCGGAGGCGGGGGCCATAAGCGCGTCGAGACGATCGGCGATGTCGGGGGTCAGGCCGGCGTGCAGCGCGCGGCGGGTCAGCTCGGAGGGCAGGATCACCCGGCCATCGCTGAACGGGTCGAGCGCCAGCGGTCCTTCGCGGGTCTCCAGGCGAAGCAGGAAATGACCCGGAAAATCAACGCCTCGGACCGATAGGCCACACCGGCGCGCGGCATCCAGATAGAACAGCCCCAGCGCTACCGGCAGGCCCCGCCGGCGCTCGCAGACCGAAAGGATGTCGGCATTGTCCGGGTGGTCGTAGGTGAACACATCGCCGGCCAGTCTCAGGTCGCCGGCCATGGCTTCGGCCAGCGCCTCTTCCGGGGACTGGCCGCGCAGCCGCCCAGTGAGCCTGTCCGCCCCCTCCGCGGCCAGGGCCCGCGCGTCGGCCGGATCTCGCGATGGGTCCTCGTGCACCGCACAGGCGATGGCCGCCTCGAAAAGCGGAAAGTTGCTGTCCGGCGACGCGCCCGCCGCGGTCAGGAACGCTTCGGCCTCCCCACGGGTCATCGCCGTTCCCTCTCATGCCGCCCGTCTCATCGCGCTCGCCAAGCGTCGGCAATATGACGCGGCAGGCGGCCCGGGGCGAGGGCCATGAGGTCCAGTCGGATAGCCGCGCCGCCGAGGCTCGGACGCCGCGAGGTCAAAGACCGGGCGGCGCGCACCAGGCGCTCGCGCTGGCGGGGCGTGACGGCGTCGAGCGCGTCCTCCAGCCTCGCGCGGCGTTTGACCTCGACCACGGCGACGACGCCGCCCTTCGACGCCAGCAGGTCGATCTCGCCCAACGGGGTCTTCAGGCGAAAGCCCAGGATGCGGTAGCCCTTTGCCATCAGCCACAGGGCGCAGAAAATCTCGCCCCGCCGGCCCGAGCGCCTGGCCAGGGCGCCCCGCGCCTGCCTGGGCGAGGCCACGCTCAGTGGCCCTTCCGGGCGACGGCCTTGGCGTAGAGATCGCGGCGCGACAGGCCAAGAGCGGCGGCGACCTCCGAGGCGGCTTCGGAGGGGCCTAGGCGCGTCAGGGCCTCGGCCAGGGCCGCCTCCGCTTCATCGGCCGTGGCCGCACGCTCGCTGCCGCCGCCGACCAGGACGACGATCTCCCCCTTCGGCGCGGCCAATCGCGGGTCGGCGGCGAGGCTGTCGAGAGGGCCGCGAATCACCGTCTCGTGGAGCTTGGTCAACTCGCGCGCCACCGCGGCCGGGCGCGGTCCGAACACGGCCGCCATGTCGGCGAGGCTGGCCGCCAGTCGCGAACCGCCCTCGAAGAAGATCAGGGTAGCGCGAACCGTCGCCAGATCGCGGAAAAAGCCCCGCCGCGCGCCGCTGCGCGCCGGTGAAAAGCCCGCGAACAGGAAGCGATCGGTGGGCAGCCCCGAGGCGACCAGCGCCGCCAGGGCGGCCGAAGGACCCGGAATCGGAAAGACGGCGATGCCCAGCGCCGTCGTCTCGACCACCAGCCGGTAACCGGGATCGGAGATCAGCGGCGTCCCGGCGTCGGAAATCAGCGCCACGCGCGCGCCGCCTGCCAGGGCGGCCAGGGCCTTGGGCCGCGCGCGCGCCGCGCCGTGCTCGTCGTAGCGTTCGAGCCGGCCCGAAACGCCATGGGCGGCGAGCAGCTTGCCACCGACCCTGGTGTCTTCAGCCAGGATCAGATCGGCGCCGGCCAGAACGTCGAGCGCCCGCAGGGTGATGTCGCGCAGATTGCCGATCGGCGTCGCCACAAGATACAGCCCCGGCGCCAGGACGTTGATCCTCGGCGATCTGGCTGTTTGGGGTTGCGGCGCCGACATGACCCCGACGATAGGGGCGCGGGTCGTCAGACGCTACCGGCCAGCTCGGCGGTGATGCGATCGAGGACCAGGCGGCCCCTGCCGATGACAGTGATCCTGCCGCCGGCCAGAGTGGCCATTTCGTCCGCTTCCAGCCCCCTCAGCATCTCATCGGCAAGGTGCAGGGGCGACAATTCGTCGATGGCCACGCCTTCGCGCGTCCGCAAACCCATCAACAGCCGCTCGAGTGCGATATCGCGGGGGCTCAATTGTTCGTGCACAGAGCCGATCCCACAGGAATTCACCGCTTCGATGTACGGGCCGATGCCATTGGGTGCGAGGCTCGCCCAGCGGCAGCCGCCAAAGGTCAGCCGCCCGTGCGCGCCGGGCCCGACCCCAACATAGTCCTGGCCGCGCCAGTAGATCAGGTTGTGGCGCGCACGCGCGGCCTCGCCCCTGGCGTGATTGGAGATTTCGTAAGCGTCGAAACCTGCGTCCTCAAGGACCTGGGCTGTCGCCTCGAAAAGGTCGGCGGCGCCGGCGCCATCGGGCGGGCGCCAAGCCTTGCGGCTAGCCGCGCGGTGAAAGGCCGTGCCGGGCGCTACGGTCAGCTGGTAGGGCGACAAATGTTCGGCGCCGAGCGCAACAGCCTGCCGCAGTTGTGCGGTCCAGGCGGCAACGCTCTGGTCGGGAAGTGCGTAGATCAGATCGATTGACAGGCGCGAAAACGCCGCCTTAGCCGTTTCGACCGCTCGCCGCGCTGCAGCGGAGTCGTGATTGCGACCAAGGAAGCACAGCGCCGCGTCGTCCAGGGATTGCACGCCGAGCGACAGCCGGTTGACGCCGGCCGCCGCGAAGGCCGCGAAGCGGGCCGCTTCGGCGTCGGTGGGATTGGCCTCGAGGGTAATTTCGAGATCCGCGCCCGTTTCCCACAGTCGGCGTGCGGTCTCGACAATGGCGGCGACCTGCGCCGGCGCCATCAGCGACGGCGTTCCGCCGCCGAAAAAGATCGAAACCAGCCGGCGTGGACCGATAAGAGCGGCGGTGGCCGAAATGTCCGCGACGATCGCGCCGGCGAGCGCCGCCGCCTCATCCGCCCTGCCGCGATCGCGGACGACGTTGAAATCGCAATAGGGGCAGATCCGGGTGCAATAGGGCCAGTGAACGTAGAGGCCAAGCGGCGGCGGATGGCTCAAAACAGCGCCGCGGCCAGGGCGGCGAAGGCGGCGGCGCGATGGCTGATGGCATCTTTTTCCGCCGGACTCATTTCGCCAAAGGTCAGCCGCCCGCCGGCTGGAACGAAGATCGGGTCGTAGCCAAAGCCGTTTTCGCCACGCGGCGGAAAGCTGAGCGCGCCTGTCGCCCGTCCCTCGACGACCACCGCCGCGCCGCGCGGCCAGGCGACGGCGAGGGCGCAGACGAACCACGCCGAAAGATCGTCGCTGTCCCGATCGGCGAGCCGCTCTTTCACCAAAGCCATGGCGTGGGTGAAATCCCGTTCCGGGCCCGCCCATCGCGCCGAATGGACCCCCGGAGCGCCGTCGAGCGCCGTGACACAGAGCCCTGAGTCGTCCGCGATGGCGACCAGTCCGCTGGCATCGGCCGCGGCCCTGGCCTTGATCATGGCATTGCCGGCGAAAGTCGTCTCCGGCTCGTCGGGCTCCGGCAGGCCAAGTTCAAGGGCGGAGACCACGTCGAACCGCCCGTTCAACAGCGCGGACAGCTCCGCTGCCTTGCCGGGGTTGTGGGTGGCGGCGACCAGCCGGGTTCCGGGATCGAGGCGCAGGCTCATGGCGGCTGTCTAACCGATCGAATCGCCAATGAAAGACAAACCGGATCATTGCTGAAATGTAACATCGATAAACGATAATTAAGTTGATCGACAATCGATGCGGCCATATCGATAAACACACAGGGACGGCGACGGGCCGCCCCCGGGAAACACATTCAAGGACTTCAAGACATGACCGCTTCCAGCCTGATCACCATCGTCGACCGCATCGCCCTTAGCGTCATCAACGCTCTGGTCATGGTCGGCCTGCCGCTCGTCGCCGTGAGCCTGGTCGTCCAGTCCCTGTGAGAGGACGACCGCGCGCGGCGCTTTCAACCGCCCGCCAACTTAGGCATCCTTACCGCCGTCGATGGCCTGGCCCCGTCGACGGCGGTTTGGCGTTGCGTCGGCCCGGCCGGAAAAAGGAATAGAACCATGCGCGCCCTTGGGCCTGGATCGGTTTCCAGTTTTCTGAAGGTGATCCTCGATGTGTTCTACCTCGTCGTCTGGATCGCCGCCGGCGCCGTTGCGATCGCCATCGTCGCCGTGCTCCTGCTCAGCTTCAATCCCGACCTTCTCAGCGGGCTTGCCACCCAGCGCCTGAACGTCAGCGGCGTCTGGAAGGGACCCATCCTCGCCGCAACCCTGGCCGGCTACGATCTCTATCTCGTCGGCGCCATCGTCATCGTCGGACGCCTGCGGCTGATCTTTCGCACCCTGATCGCCGGCGACCCTTTTCACCCGGACAACGTGCGGCGCCTGCGCACCATCGGCCTCGCCCTGGCGATACTCGAGGTTGGACGCTATGCCGCCGCCGGGGCTTCCCGCCTCGTCCTGGGCGGCGCTGTCCACATCGGCGGCGGGGTCAACATCACCAACTGGTTCGCCATTCTGGTGATCATTGTCCTGGCCGAGGTGTTTCGCGAAGGCGCGCGCCTGCGCGGCGAGGCGGAGCTGACGATCTAGGTCATGCCCATCCGTGTTCGCCTCGATCGCATGCTGCTCGAGCGGCGCATGTCGCTTACCGAGCTGGCGGACCGGGTCGGCGTTACGATCGCCAACCTGTCGATCCTGAAGACCGGCAAGGCCCGCGCCATCCGCTTTTCAACGCTCGCCGCGCTGTGCCGCGAACTTGGCTGTCAGCCAGGCGACCTCGTCGCCTTCGAGCCCGGACCGCCAGGCGATCCCGCCGATGAGGCGGACGAAGACTAGACAGGCCCGGCTTCGCTAAGACCCGATAGCCGTGGCCTGAAGCGCGATGAGCTCGGCGATGCCGCCCCGCGCCAGGGCGAACAGGGCCTCGAATTCATCGCGCGAAAAGCCGCGCTTTTCGCCGGTGGCCTGGATCTCGACGATGTCTCCAGAGCCGGTCAGCACGAAGTTGGCGTCGGCTTCGGCGTTGCTGTCCTCCTCGTAGTCGAGATCGAGCACCGGCGCGCCCTCGTAGAGGCCGCAGGAGACGGCGGCCACGTGGCCGAGGATCGGCTCCCTTGCGATCACGCGCTCCTCGAGCAGATGACGGGTCGCCAGCTTGAGGGCCACCCAGCCGCCGGTGATCGCCGCGGTGCGCGTGCCGCCGTCGGCCTGGACGACGTCGCAGTCCAGCGTGATCTGGCGTTCGCCAAGAGCCGCCAGATCGACCACCGCTCGCATCGAGCGGCCGACGAGGCGCTGAATCTCCTGGGTGCGGCCGGACTGTTTGCCCTGCGCCGCCTCGCGCCGACCACGGGTGTGGGTTGCTCGCGGCAGCATGCCGTACTCCGCGGTCACCCAGCCCTGGCCGCGACCGCGCAGGAACGGCGGCACGCCCTCTTCGAGGCTGGCGGTGACCAGCACGCGCGTATGGCCAAACGAGACCAGGCAGGAGCCCTCGGCATAGCGATTGACCCCGGTCTCCAGAGTGATCGGGCGAAGCGCGTCCGGCGCGCGTTGAGAGGGTCGCATTAGGGAGGACTCCGGCGTTTGCATGGCGCGGCTTGCGCGCGCAGAGCCGGCGCTTATCCTAAATTGCCGTCCCACGCGATGGAGGGGCGAAAAGGCCGCTTGCCGCCCATGACCAATCCGCTTCTCGGCCAGCCGCCCATCCCCGGCGCCAATCTCGCCGAACTGGATGCGCGCGCCCGCGAGATATTTCGCCGAATCGTCGAAACCTACCTCGAAACCGGCGAGCCGGTGGGTTCGCGGACGATTTCGCGCGGCGGGGTGCATCTTTCGCCGGCGTCGATCCGCAACACCATGCAGGATCTGACCGAGCTCGGACTGCTGGGGGCGCCGCACATCAGCGCCGGGCGCCTGCCGACCCATGCCGGCCTGCGGCTGTTCGTCGATGGCCTGTTGGAGGTCGGCGATATTTCCGAGGCCGACAGGGGCAACATCGAGGCGCGGCTCTCGGGCCGCGGCCGCTCCTTCGACGAGGCGCTCAATGAAGCCACCGCCATTCTCTCGGGTCTGGCGGGGGGTGCGGGCGTTGTAGTGACGCCGGTCCGCGACGCGGGGGTCAAGCACGTCGAGTTCGTGGCCCTCGGCCCAGACCAGGCGTTGGCGATCATGGTCTTCGAGGACGGCCTGGTGGAAAACCGCCTGATGCGCCGCACGCTGGGCGTGACCCCGTCGGCGCTGCAGGAGGCCTCGAACTTTCTCAACGCCCGCCTGCGCGGCAAGACCCTGGTCGAAGCGAAACTGGAGATTGCCGGCGAACTCGACCGCGCGCGACGCGAGCTGAACGCCGCCGCCACGCGCTTGATCGAGGATGGGCTGGCGGCCTGGGGCGGGGAGGGTGATCAGCGCGCGCTGATCGTTCGCGGCCACGCCAACCTCTTGGGCGCGGACCATGCGCTTGCCGACCTCGACCGCGTACGCATGCTGTTCGACGATCTGGAACAGAAGGAGCAGCTGATCGGTTTGCTCGATGACGTGCGCGAGGCCCATGGCGTTCGCATCTTCATCGGGGCGGAGACCCGCCTGTTCTCGCTGTCGGGTTCCGCGGTGATCGCGGCGCCCTATATGTCGGGAAGGCAGAAGGTGCTGGGCGCTATCGGCGTCATCGGCCCCGCGCGATTGAACTACGCGCGGGTCATTCCGCTTGTCGATTACACAGCCCGGGCTTTGGGCCGGATCATGGACGGATGAGCAAAGAGACAGAAGGCATGAGCGAAGATTTCCTTTCGGCCGACGGCGAGGATCTCGACGACGAGGCCGCTGGCGAGGAAACCGGCGAGGTCGAGGCCCTGCGCCAGGAAATCGCCGCGTTGAAGGATCAGGCTCTGCGCTATGCGGCCGAGGCTGAAAACACCCGCCGCCGGGCCGAGCGTGAGATCAATGACGCCCGCGCCTATGCGATCTCGAAATTCGCGCGCGATCTTCTTGGGGTCGCGGACAACCTGGCCAGGGCCATGCAGCACGCGCCAAGGGACGCCGCCGACCCGCTGGTGAAGAATCTCGCCATCGGCCTGGAGATGACCGAACGCGACTTGCTCACCGCCTTCGACCGCAATGGCCTCAAAGCGCTGGAGCCGGCGATCGGGGCCAGGTTCGATCCCCACCAGCATCAGGCGGTGATGGAGCAGACCTCGGATGCGGTCGCGCCGGGCGCGGTCGTCCAGGTCCTGCAGACCGGTTTTGAGCTGTTTGGCCGAATCGTTCGCCCGGCGATGGTGGTGGTGGCCGGAAAGGACTCGACCGGCCCGGCGGCGTCGGACCCGCAGGCGCAAGCCCCGGACGGGATGGCGCAGGCTCAAGGCTCGGCAACCCCGGACGACGCCGCCGCCTGACGGGTGCGCATCGGGCCTTCCGCGCGCCGCGGTTTGCGTTAATCTGCCAAGTCCATTTTTCATTCGCCGCTTCCGGGATCAGCCGATCCGCGACGGCGCCGGACCTGGACGCAACGATGAAGCTTACCATTGAGCGAGCCGCGCTTCTTAAGGCGCTGGGACACGTGCAGAGCGTGGTCGAGCGGCGGAACACCATCCCCATTCTCTCCAACGTGCTGCTCTCGGCAGGGCGGGACGGCCTGACCTTTTCGGCCACCGATCTGGACATGGAGATCATCGACCAAAGCGACGCGCGGATCGAAACGCCCGGCCAGATCTCGGCCCCGGCCCACATGCTCTATGAGATCGTCCGCAAGCTGCCCGAAGGCGCCGACGTCGCCCTTGGCTTTACCGGCGAGGATCCGCGACTGCACATCACCGCCGGCCGCTCGGGGTTTCACCTGCCGGTGCTACCGGCCGGTGATTTTCCGACCATGTCGTCGGAGGGGCTCACCGGCGCGATCAGCATAGACACCGCCGATCTGATCCGGCTTATCGACAAGACCCGCTTCGCCATCTCGACCGAGGAGACGCGGTACTATCTGACAGGCATTTATTTGCACACCGTCGTCGAGGATGGACGGGCGATCCTGCGGGCGGTGGCGACGGACGGCCGCCGGCTGGCGCTGGCCGACATGCCCGCGCCTGAGGGTTCGGCCGGGGCGGCAGGGGTGATCATTCCGCGCAAGACCATCCAGGAAGCGCGCCGGCTGTTGGAAGACGCCGGCGAGAGTGTCGAGGTTCAGCTCAGCCCCGAGAAGGTTCGCTTCGCTTTCGGCGGCGTGGCGCTGACCTCTAAGGTCATCGACGGCTCATTTCCCGACTACACGCGGGTCATTCCGCGCGACAACAACCGGGTAATGACCGTCGACAACGATCTGTTCGCGGCGGCGGTGGACCGTGTGGCCACCATTTCCTCCGAGAAGAGCCGGTCGGTGAAGCTCTCGGTCGAACCCGGCAAGGTGGTGCTCACCGTCCGCAACATCGAGGCCGGCCAAGGGGTCGAGGAACTCGAGGTCGATTACGATGGCGAACCCTTCGAGATCGGCTTCAACGCCCGCTATCTGCTCGACGTAACCGCCCAGATTGCCGGAGAAACCGCCGAATTCCGTTTCGCCGACCGCGCGGCGGCCTCGACGGTGCTCGACGCCACCCTGGTCCTCGATCCGACCGACGCCGGGGTGCAATATGTGCTGATGCCGCTGAGGGCATGAGGCCCTAAGACCGCCGGCCGCGAGGCGAGGTGCGCTCCGCTCTTAAATCTCTGCTGGTCGCCAATTTCCGCTCCTACGAGAGAGCTGAGTTGGACATGGCCGGTCGCAGCGTCTTCCTCGTCGGCCCGAACGGCGCCGGCAAAACCAATCTCCTGGAAGCGATCAGCTTCTTGTCCCCCGGACGCGGGTTGCGCGGGGCGGCGCTGATCGACGTCGGCCGGCGCGAGCCTGGCGAAGAACGGGGCCGCCCGTGGGCGGCGTCGGCGCTGGTGCTCACCGACGACGGCGATGTCCGCATCGGCGCCGGCGCCGATGAGCCGGGAACGCGGCGGCGTCTGGTGCGGATCGATGGCGAAAGCGCGCCGCCGGGCGACCTGGCGAGGTACGTGCGGCCCCTGTGGCTGACCCCGACTCAGGATCGGCTGTTCCTGGATGTGGCCGGCGAGCGGCGGCGGTTCTTCGACCGGCTGGTGTTCGCGGCCGAGCCCCGCCACGGCGCCCACGTCAACGCCTATGACAAGGCCCTGCGGGAGCGGATTCGCCTGCTGACCGAGGGCTCGGCCGAGGACGCCTGGCTTACCGCGCTCGAGGCCCGCATGGCGCATTTCGGGGCCCGGCTGATTGAGGCGAGGGCGCGCACCCTCGCCGCCCTGCAGGCGGAAATCGACGGCCGCTCGAATCGCCCGTTTCCGCGAGCGCGCCTGGCCTATGCCGGCGAATGGGCGGGCATGGTTTCAGGCGGCGTCGGAACCGACGAGATCGAGGGAAGGCTCGCGGGCGCCCTCGCCGCGGGGCGCGCCCTGGACGGGGCCGCCGGCCGAACCCTCAGTGGCCCCCATCGCGGCGATCTGCTGGTTCGTCATGCGCAGAAGGACCGGCCCGCCGCCGAATGCTCGACCGGGGAGCAGAAGGCGATGGTTCTGAACATTGTTCTGGCCCAGGCCGCGCGACTTTCCCGTGCGAAAGACGCGCCGAATCCTATATTACTATTGGACGAGGTGGCGGCGCATCTCGATCCTCACCGGCGCGCCGCCCTGTTCGACGAAATCGAGGTGTTGGGCCTGCAGGCCTTTCTCAGCGGCACGGATGCGGCGCTGTTCGAAACTCTCAAGGGCCGGGCCATGGGTGTTCATGTGGACGCCTCCCGCCTGACCATCCTGGATGACTGACAATGACCGACGAAATTCTCGAAGATGCGCCGGCCGAGTACGGAGCCGACTCGATCAAGGTGCTCAAGGGACTCGACGCCGTTCGCAAGCGCCCGGGCATGTATATCGGCGATACCGACGACGGATCGGGCTTGCACCACATGGTCTACGAAGTGGTCGACAACGCCATCGACGAGGCGCTGGGCGGCTTCGCCACCAAGGTCGAGGTGATCCTCAATGCCGACGGCTCATGCACGGTCACCGACGATGGCCGGGGCATTCCCACCGACATCCATGAAGGCGAAGGGGTGTCGGCGGCCGAGGTGATCATGACTCAGCTGCACGCCGGCGGGAAGTTCGATCAGAACTCCTACAAGGTGTCCGGCGGCTTGCACGGGGTCGGCGTTTCGGTGGTCAACGCACTTTCCGACTGGCTGCTCCTGAAGATCTACCGCGCCGGCAAGAGCCACGAGATGCGCTTCGAGCGGGGCGATACCGTGCTGCCGCTGAAGATTACCGGAGATGCGCCGAGGCGGGAAAACGGCGAGTTCCTCACCGGCACCGAGGTCACTTTCTTCCCGTCGATGACCACCTTCGCCCATATCGATTTCGACCGCAAAACCCTCGAGCACCGTCTGCGGGAACTCGCCTTCCTCAATTCCGGCGTGGTCATCCACCTGCGCGATCTGCGCGGCGCTGAACCGTTTGAGGAAATTCTCCATTACGAAGGCGGCGTCGAAGCCTTTGTGCGCCATCTCGACAAGGCCAAGACGCCGCTGCTCAAGAGCCCCCTGGTCATCCGCGGAACGCGGGAGAAGGTCGAGATCGACCTCTCGCTGTGGTGGAACGACGGCTATCACGAGACCATGCTGTGCTTCACCAACAACATCCCGCAGCGGGACGGCGGCACGCACCTTTCGGCCTTTCGCGCCGCCCTGACCCGGGTGATCACCAGCTATGCCGAGACCTCGGGGGCGGCCAAACGCGAGAAGGTCCAGCTTACCGGCGAGGATGCGCGCGAGGGCCTGACTTGCGTGCTCTCGGTCAAGGTGCCGGACCCCAAGTTCTCCTCCCAGACCAAGGACAAGCTGGTCTCCTCCGAAGTGCGTCCGGCGGTCGAGGGCCTGGTCGGCGATGGCATCGGCGCCTGGTTCGAAGAACACCCGGCCGAAGCGCGCCAGATCGTGCAGAAGATCGCCGAGGCGGCCATCGCCCGCGAAGCGGCGCGCAAGGCCCGCGATCTCACGCGGCGCAAATCGGCGCTCGATATCTCATCGCTGCCCGGCAAGCTCGCCGACTGCCAGGAGCGCGATCCGGCCAAGTCCGAGATTTTCCTGGTCGAAGGCGATTCGGCCGGCGGCTCTGCCAAGCAGGCCCGCAACCGCGAGAACCAGGCCGTGCTGCCTCTGCGTGGCAAGATTCTCAACGTCGAACGCGCCCGGTTCGACAAGATGCTCGGCTCCGAGCAGATCGGCACCCTGATCACCGCGCTTGGGGCCGGTATCGGCCGCGACGACTTCGACATCGAGAAGATTCGCTATCACCGGATCGTGGTGATGACCGACGCCGACGTCGACGGCGCGCATATCCGCACCCTGCTACTGACCTTCTTCTACCGCCAGATGCCGCAGGTGATCGAACGCGGCTATCTCTATATCGCCCAGCCGCCGCTCTATAAGGCCGCCAAGGGCAAGGCCTCGCGCTATCTGAAGAACGAGGCGGAGCTCGAAGCCTTCCTGATCGAGGAGGGCCTCGACGGCGCCCATCTCGACCTGGCCTCCGGCGAGCGGATGACCGGCCGCGACCTCGAAGCGCTGGTGCAGACCTCCCGCCAGGCCAAGGCCAACATCGAGCGCCTGTCGGCCCGTGCGCCCGCCTTCGCCATCGAGCAGGCGGCTCTGGCGGGACTCCTGGGCGACGCCGGCAATCCGAACGAGGGCGCCAGGCGGCTCGACCTCTATGCGCAAGAGGGCGACGGCGCCTGGGCGGGCGAACGCGCCGAGGGCGGGGGATATCTCTTCCTGCGCTCGCGGCGCGGGGTTTCCGAACGCATCGTGCTCGACGAGCCGATGCTGCGCTCCGCCGATGCGCGGCGGCTGGCCGAGCGCGCCGGCAAACTGGCCGAGACCTTCTCGGCCCCCGCGACCTTCACCCGCCGCGACAAGAGCCAGACCGTACGCGGACCCCTCGATCTGGTCTCGGCCATCTTCGAAGCCGGTCGCCGCGGCCTGACCATCCAGCGCTACAAGGGCCTTGGCGAAATGAACCCCGACCAGCTCTGGGAAACCACGCTCGACTCCAACGCCCGCACCCTCTTGCAGGTCAAGGTCGCCCACGCCGACGACGCCGACGACATGTTCACCCGCCTGATGGGCGACCTCGTCGAACCCCGCCGCGAGTTCATCCAGGAAAATGCGCTGGATGCGGAGGTGGACGTTTAGGGGGCTGGGAACCTCCTAGTCACCACTGTCAACATCGCGGTTAATCGCCCAGTTCGTCCAGCGTAGAATGACCATATTGATAGTATTGCGTCGTCTTTCCCCATATCCCTCTTTGTAAATTTAGCTTTGGCTCGGAGATTGCTATGGAGACAGCCTCCATGATGTTTAGTGCCGCATCCAATTCTTGAGTGACCCGAACGGTATCACTAGAAAGTCTAGGGTTCTTTCCCGTTGTTACCCATTGCGTGCCGAACCACGAAAATCTGTCCCATCGTTCCGATAGGTGGTCTTTCCGGTGCGACCTCAGTCACTCGAACAAACGGTCGTTTTCGCGGGCACCAGTCTGCCCGATGTAAACGAGTTCGTAACCGGAAAAGAGCGCGTAGATGCCGCGCTGGCTGCGGAAATCAATCTGGGTTGCCTTCGAACTTCGACTGGCCGCACCAAGCAGGGTCCCCGTGTTGTTCGGTTTACCCCAATAAACTCTCTTGGTTTCCCAATGTAATCCATAAGTGCGGATCATCAGTCCTCCCTACTTTAATGTAGCGCCATTTTAACTCGGAGGTGCATTCCTAATCAAAAAACACTGTAGAATATCACAGGTCGGTGACCTTGTTCGGTGAACATAGGCGCTACGCTGGTTAGGCCTCTTCGTCCAGGTTCGCCTCGATCGTCAGCACGGCGGACTCCAGCGGCCCCAGCCGATCTTTCACAACGCTCCAGATCAATTGATCGGAAAGGCGATGATATTCGTGGCGCAGCACGCTGCCGATACTCATGATTTGCGCCCATGGCACTTGTGGCTGAGTCGCTTGAAGCTCCGGTGGGATTCGGCGAGCGGCTTCCGACACGATCTCGATGCCGCGTTGAACGCCGTGGCGGAGCAGCCAATCAGAGCCGTAGTCTACTAGACTTTTGCCAGCGCAGGCGTTTTCGATGCCATCGATGGCTTCGAGGATGGCGCGCAGGGCAGGGCGGACGAGTCGCTGCGTCAAAAGACGCGTTCGGCCGAAATCTCGATCCGATTGCGCAACAGCGGGTCCAAACTGTCGCGCGTCGTCAGATCGATTGACGTTCCAAGCTTCCTCTCAAGAAGTTGCTTGATACCGACCAGTTCAATGAGGGAAAAATTGCTGCGATTGTCGTAGTCGATGAAGATGTCGAGATCGCTCAAGCCGGTTGCGGCGTCTCGCGCCGTCGATCCGAAAAGATACAAAGCCGTCGCGCCAAACGCCTTGACGGGCTTGGCTTGACCTTTCAGCGCCCGGATCGCCTCGCGTCGTCTCATGGTGCGAGATTACAGACTTCCCGCCCCAAGCGCCATCCGCCCGGGCGATGTGTCGACCAGGATCATGCGTGGGGAGGCCGCCGGCGCGGGGCCGCTTTGGCCTGGGGATCGGTTCCTCCCATGCGCGCCAGCCACCGCGCCGCCTCGCGCTCGACCAGGGCGACGAGTCCGGCCCGCGCGATCGCGGAATTCGTCTTCAGCCCTGTGTACTCCCGCGCTTTGGCCAGAAGTGCGTCGTCGAGCACGAGGGTCGTGCGCATCATTGATCTTCCCGTGCAGAGGCGAATCCTGGCGCCAATTGATGCGGTATTCAAGCACCTCGGTCATGCGCTATCCGCCACCATCGCCAACACCGCCTCCCCATACCGCTCCAGCTTTGCCTGGCCGACGCCGTCGATGGCCAGCAGGGCGGCGCCGGCAGCGGGACGGGCGGAGGCGATGGCGGCGAGGGTCTGGTCGTGGAAGATGACGTACGGGGGCACGCGCTGGCGGGCGGCTTCGTCGCGGCGCCAGGCGCGCAGGGTCTCGAAGAGCGGCATGGCCGCTTCGCTCACCGCCAGAGGGACGCCGCCGCGGCGTTTGCGCGGGCGGCCCGAGCGCGTCGTGGGATCCAGCGGTTCGGGGGAGCGGAGCAGGGCCACAGTCCGCTCGCTGCGGTAAACCGCGCGCACGGCGGCGGCCTCGCCAAGCCCGATCAACGGGCGGCCGTCGTTGGGGTCCTCGACAAGCAGGCCCTCGAACAACAGCCGGTCGATCAGACCGCGCCAGCCGCCTGGGCTGAATTCGCGGCCGACGCCGAAGGTGGAAAGCTCGGCCTCCAAGGCGCTGACGTCCTTGGTCTTGCCAAGCAGATGGTCGACCACCCGGCCGCGTCCGAACCGGCCTCCCAGCCGTTGCACCGCCGACAGCACCTTCTGCGCTGCCTGCGTGGCGTCCACGCCCGTTGGCGGCGAGACGCAGAGGTCGCACTGGCCACAAGGCTCGGCCTCAGTTTCCCCGAAGTACCGGCGCACGGCCGCCGCCCGGCAGGCTGTTCCGTCGAGCATGGCGTAGAGCTGGCGCACCTTGCGCGTCTGCACCTGGGCCACGTCCTCCGAGAGACCCTTGCGGGCGATGCGCTGGAGGGCCCAGGCCATGTCGGAGGGACTGTAGAGAACGACGCCTTCGGCCGGCGCTCCGTCGCGACCCGCGCGGCCGACCTCCTGCCAGTAGGCCTCGATCGAGCCCGGCGGATCGGCGTGGATGACGAAGCGGACGTCGGGCTTGTCGATGCCCATGCCAAAGGCGATGGTCGCCACCATAACCGCCGCGTCCTCGCGCAGGAACCAGGCCAGGCGCTCGGCGCGCACGGCCTTGTCGAGGCCGGCGTGGTAGGCGCGGGCCGGCGCGCCGGCCGCGGCCAGTTGTTCGGCCAGGCGCTCGGCGCCGGCGCGCGTGCCTTCATAGATGATGCCGCTGCGCCCCTGGCGGGCGGCGATGAGGGCGGCGACGCGGGTGTGGGCGGCGCCACGCTTGTGTTCGGCGGCCAGGGTGAGTTCGGGCCGCGCGAAGCTGTCGACGAATTCGCGCGCGTCCCCCAGGCGCAGTTCTTGACGGATGTCGTACCGGGTGCGGGCGTCGGCTGTGGCGGTCACCGCCAAGCGCGGGACGCCGGGGAAAAGCTCCGACAGACGCCCAAGGGTGCGGTACTCGGGGCGAAAGTCATGGCCCCACTGGCTGACGCAGTGGGCCTCGTCGACAGCGATCACCGACAGCGGCGTGCGGGCAAGGCGGCCCAGGACCGAGGGGGTCATCAGTCCCTCCGGCGACAGATAGATCAGGTCGACGTGGCCGGCGGCCAGACGCTCCCAGGTCGCGTCGCGTTCCTCGCCGGTCAGGCCCGAATCCATGCGCGCCGCGGCCACGCCCAGCTGCTTGAGGGCTTCAACCTGATCACTCATCAGGGCGATCAGGGGCGAGATCACCAGACCCACTCCCGGCCGCATCAGGGCCGGTATCTGATAGCAGACGCTCTTGCCGCCGCCGGTGGGCAGCACCGCGACGGCGCTGCGCCCCGCCAGGATTTCGCCGATGACCGGCCCCTGCAGTCCCCGGAATTGCGCGTGCCCGAAGGTATGGCGGAGCAGCGCCTGGGCGCGGTCGAGGTCAGCGGACACGGAGGCCTTATGGCAGGGCGCGGGAGGCCCCGATAGGTCGTTTCCTTAAGCTTTGGTCAACCCTATCGCGCGCTTGGATTGCTTGCGCTAAGAGGCCCCGGAGGGCGGCCTTTCGGCGGTGCTACAGGGCCTCCAAGGGAACGACCCATGGCGAATGCGCACCGCGGCGGCCCGCAGGGTCCGGCCCCACGCCGCCAGCGCACGCCGCTGCAGGCGCTCATCTATTGGACCCTGGTGCTGGGCGTCTGGGGTCTGATTTTCATCGCAGCCTTCTTGGCTGTGTTCGCGACCGACCTGCCGGACACCTCGAAGCTCTACGACGTCCAGCGCGCGCCCTCGATCACCTATCTCGATCGGTCGGGCGGAGTGATCGCCGTGCGCGGCAGCCAGAAGACGCCGCCCGCCGACCTTGAACAGTTGCCCGCCTATGTCCCCGCCGCCTTCGTGGCCATCGAGGACCGCCAATTCTATCACCATTTCGGTTTCAATCCCTGGGGGATGGCGCGCTCGGAGGTGTTCAACCTCACCCATTCCGGCAGCGCCTTGCGGGGCGGTTCGACGATCACCCAGCAGCTGGCGCGAAATCTGTTCCTCACCCCGGCCCAGACCTATCGGCGCAAGGCGCAGGAGCTCGTCCTGGCGATGTGGCTCGAAACGCATTTCACCAAAAAGCAGATCCTGGCGCTCTATCTCAACCGGGTGAATTTCGGCGGCGGCGCCTATGGCATCGAGGCCGCCGCCCAGCGGTACTTCAACAAGCCGGCCGCGCGCCTGACGCTCGGCGAAGCGGCGCTGCTGGCGGCGACGATGAAGGGTCCATCGCGCTATAATCCGGCCGCCAACAGCGAGCGCGCCGCAAAACGCGCGACGGTTGTGCTCAATGCGATGGTCGAGACCGGCGTGATAACGGCGGCGGAGCGCGACGAGGCCTTCGCCCATCCGGTGCACGTCTCGGCCTATCTGGCCAATCAGCGGGCGCAGTACTTCATCGACTGGCTGGATGCCCAGGTGCGCTCCCAGGTCGGCGATCCAACCGAGGATCTGGTCGTCGAAACCACCCTCGACATTCCCATCCAGGCCGACGCCGAACAGTCGGTGCGCTCAGGCGTCGCCGGCCACGCCAGCCAGGGGGTTCAGCAAGGGGCCCTGGTGGCGATGGACGGTGAGGGTCGGATCAGGGCTTACGTCGGCGGGGCCATCTATGCCGACAGCCAGTTCGACCGCGCCACCGCCGCCCGGCGCCAGGCGGGATCCGCCTTCAAGCCCTTTGTCTACCTGACCGCCATGGAGGCTGGTCACACGCCGTCCGACCCGGTCGTCGACGAACCGATCAAGATCGGCAATTGGCAGCCGAAAAACTACACGGGCCGTTATCTGGGACCGATCACGCTGCAGACGGCGCTGGCGCAGTCGATCAACACCGTCGCCGCGCGCCTGGCCAACGAGGTTGGCACGAGCCGCGTCGCCGACACCGCCCACCGGCTTGGCATCACCTCCAAGATCCAGACCGATCCGTCGATGGCGCTGGGTGCGGTCGAGGTAAGCCCGATGGAGATGGCCCAGGCCTACGATGCGTTCTCCAACGGTGGCTTCCGCGTCCATCCTTATGGCATCGAGCGCATTCGCACCGCCGCGGGACGGGTGCTCTACGACCATGGCTTCAGTCAGGATTCGCGCACCGCGGTAATCGCCGGCCAGCCCCTGGCCTACATGAACCAGATGCTGCGGCAGGTGATCGTCTCGGGCACCGGGGGCAGGGCAAGGGTCGCGGGCTATGACCTTGCCGGCAAGACGGGAACCACCAGCGACTACAAGGATGCCTGGTTCGTCGGCTACACAGGCGGCTTTGTCGCCGCCGTGTGGGTCGGCCGCGATGACGACACGCCGATGCGCCGGGTCACCGGCGGCGGGGCTCCGGCGGAAATCTGGCATGCTTTCATGGCCGCCGCCCTGCCGCGCATCCAGGCCGCGACGATTCCTGGGGGCGCGCCGGCGGCGGCGCCGTCTGGCGACGCCATTGGCGACCTGCTGTCTGGCGGAGCGCCGCCTGAAGAGGCGCCAGGCCCCGACCGCGAGGATGCCCGTCCCCCCGTTCCCGCCCGGGCCGATCCCGGCGCCGTTCCCTACTGACTGTTAGACCGGTAGTCCGGGCGTCCAAAAGCGTGCAGGCTCGGGCCATGTGCGCGCAGCCACGCGCGGTGGGGTTTGACCTCGCCGACCAGGCCGCGGACCAGGGTCCAGAAACGCGGCCCGTGATTGGTTTCGATCAGATGGGCGCACTCGTGGGCGACCACGTAGTCCGCGACCTCGACCGGCGCCAGCGCCAGGCGCCACGACAGGCGAATGCGCGGGCCCCTTGTCGATGTCCCCGGCCAGCATGAGCCCCAGCGCGTGCGGGCGTCGCCGATGCTGATCGCCGGCCTCGCCACGCCGAGCCTGGCGCAATGGCGGCCGGCCCACTCGGCGAAAACCCGCGCGGCCTGGCGCCTGATCGCGCGGGCCGCGTGCGCTGCGTCGGCGGCGTCGAGGGGCGATGGAGTCCCAAACACCATCAGAGGCCCATCGAAGGCGGAAGGGGGAGGGGGCGCCTTGGCCAGCTGCCGCGCGGCCCACGCCCGCCGCTGATCGGCGAAGGCGACGGCCTCGGCCAGACGCCGCACGCTGGGCGCGACGGCGATCACTTCGCGGCTCACCCGATCGACCCTCAGCGATACATGGCGCGCGCGGGCGCTGACGTGCAGGCGCACCGAAAGACCGGCTATTTCGAGCCGCTCGCCGTCGCTGTATCGGGGTGAAAGCAGTCGCATCGATCCGACGATTGGCCGCGATTCGCGCTTCGGCTACAAAGCCTTCTCGGCTCTGGCCATGAAGTCGCGGACGCGGGGGTAGATCCCGCCGGCGAAACGGCGCCCGTTGAAGACCCCGTAGTGCCCGACGTCCGGTTGCACATAAAGTTCGCGCAGCTTTGTCGGCACGTTGGGGCAAAGTGCGTGGGCGGCCTGCGTCTGGCCGACCCCCGAGATGTCATCCTTTTCGCCTTCGACGGTCATCAGGCCGATGTCGGTCATCGCCGCCGGCTCGACCAGGCGCCCGCGATGGGTGAACTCGCCCTTGGCCAGCAGATGGCGCTGAAAGACCACGTCCACCGTCTGCAGGTAGAACTCTTCGCTGAGGTCCAGAACCGACAGGTATTCGTCGTAGAACTCGCGGTGTTTGTCGGCGGAATCGCCATCGCCGCGGACCAGGTTGTCGAAGTAGCGGCGATGGGCCTCCTGGTGGGCGTCGGCGTTCATGGACAGGAAGCTGTAGAGCTGCACGAATCCCGGGTAGACCCGACGCCACAGGCCCGCATAGGGGGCGGGTACGGTGTGGATCATGTTGGAGGCGAACCAGGCGAACGGCTGCTCCTGGGCAAGTCGATTGGTCGCCGTCGGGGCCAGTCGCGCGTCGATGGGCGAACCCATCAGGGTCAGGCTTGCCGGGCGCAGGGGATCGCCGTCCTTGGCCATCAGGGCGGCGGCGGCGAGCACCGGGGGGCCGGGCTGGCAGACCGCGACGATGTGGGCTCGACGGCCGATGAACCGAAGCATCTGGTCGATCTGGTCGATATAGTCGTCGAGGTCGAACCGGCCCTCGAATATCGGTACATCGCGGGCGTTGGACCAGTCGGTGACATAGACGTCGTGGTCGGTCAGGAAGGTCCGCACCGTGCCGCGCAGCAGGGTCGAGAAGTGGCCGGAGAGCGGCGCCACGATGAGCACGGTCGGCGAGTCGGCTGGCGCGCCGGCCCGCGCCAGACCTTCCGGGTCACGGGTGAAGTGGCGCAGCTTGACCCAGGGTGATGACCAGGGGGTTTCCCGGCGTACGGCGACCGTCGCGCCGCCAACCGTCACCTGATCGATGCCCCATGCCGGCTTAAAGTAGCGGCGGGTCAGATTGGCGATGAAATCGGCCTGGGCGTAGAACGTGCGGCCCATTTGCGAGGCGGCGGCCGGATTGGTCGGCGATCGCCAAAAGTCCCTGGCCAGCTGCGCCGCCACGCGCAGAGGCGCGGCCGACCGATAGGCGGCCTCATGGAGCGTATACAGCATTGGCTCATCCCATTCCTTGTGCGGCGCAACATAAGGCTCCGCCCGTCTAAACGCCAGGGTCGTCACCCGCTCAGCGCCTAGTTCATGGCCCCCGCGATCTGGCGGGCAATCTGCGCCGGCGCGGCTGCGTCGTCGACCGGCTGGCTGAACCGGCCCTTGGGGTCCATCAGATAGACGATCGCGGTGTGATCGACGCTGTAGTCCGGCCCACTCCCAGCCCTCTTATAATAGACGCGATACGCGGCCGCGGCGGCGGCGACCTGCGCCGGCGTGCCCGTCAGCCCCATGGCGCCCGTGGGAAATGCCGGGCTGGAAAGATAGCTCTTCAGTTGGGCCGGCGTATCGCGGGCGGGATCGACGGAGATGAACACCACCTGGAAGTCGCGGGCGCGTGACCCCAAGAGGGCGCTCGCCTGGCCAAGGTTCGTCAAGGTGGTGGGGCAGACATCGGGGCAGAAGGTGTAGCCGAAGAAGACCGCCGTCCACTTGCCCCTCAAGATGCGCTCATCGACTCGCCTGCCGTTCTGATCGGTCAGCTGAAACGGGCCCCCGATGAGCGAAGGCTGCGCCCGTGGCGCGCATGCGGCTGTCAGCAACAGCGCCCCAACGGCCGCGATCAACCCGCGTCGGTCGATGGGCGCGCAGGAACGCAAACGAAGGCTCGCTTGATCGCCATTTCCGAGCGATCTTCGCGGCCATGGCATCGGTATCGGCGCTCCACTCGGCCGCGGGCCCGCCTGGGGAAGCGGAAAGGCGGGGTTTCGATACGCCGGGGGCTGGGGGCGTGCAAGGCCGCGCCGCCTCGGCCGGACGCCTGCGGACCCGCACCCTGATCATGCTGCGCTGGCTGGCGGTGGCCGGCCAGTCGATTTCGGTCCTCGTCGTCGGGCTTTGGCTGAGATTCCCCATCCCCTACCTGCCCTGTTTCGCGCTGATTGGCGCCGCGGCGTGGCTGAACGTCGTCATGGCGCTTTCGCCAGCCAGCCGGCGGGTGGCCCGGCCGTGGGAGGCGACATGCCAGCTGGGGTTCGACATCGTGCAGCTGTCCGGGCTGCTCTGGTTCACCGGCGGGGTGGTCAACCCCTTTTGCCTGCTGTTGATCGCGCCGGTTACGGTCGGCGCGGCGACGCTGCCGGCGCGGCATGTATTGGGGCTGGGGGCCCTGGCGGTCGCGCTCAGCCTGGCGATCGCCGCCACCGCCCTGCCGATGCCGTGGGCGGTCGGCAAGAGCCTGGAACTGCCAATTATCTATCGCGCCGCCTGCGCCTTGGCCCTGATCGTCGGCATCGTCTTTACCGGCGGCTATGCCTTTCGCGCCGCCAACGAGGCCGCCCGGATGGAACTGGCCCTGCACGTCACCGAAACCGTCCTGGCCCGGGAGCAGCGATTGAGCGCGTTGGGCGCGCTGGCCGCCGCCGCCGCCCATGAGCTGGGCACCCCTCTGGCGACGATTTCGGTGGTCGCCACCGAATTGGCCCGCGAGACCCCTGATGGCCCGATGCGCGAAGACGCCAGGCTGCTCGTCGCCCAGGCACAACGCTGCCGAGACATCCTGCGCCGTCTGGCCGAGATGCCGGAGGCCGCCGACGCCCTGCACGAGCGGATGAGCCTTTTACAGTTCGTCCGCGAGGTGGTGGAACCCTATGCCGACAAGCCCGAAATCCGCGTCGAGGCGGTGGTCACCGGGCCGCCCGGAATGGAGGCGCCGTACGTCTGGCGCAGGCCAGAAGTCCTGCACGCGATGACCTCCATCGTCGAGAACGCGTTCGATTTCGCCAGGGCCGAAATCCTGGTCACCGCCCGCTTCGACGCCAAGGCCATCGTCGTCGAGGTGCGCGACGATGGGCGCGGCTTCGCCCCCGAGGTGTTGGCCAAACTGGGCGAACCCTACGTCACCAGCCGGCCGGGCGCGGAGGGTTCGCGCACGGGCCATGTCGGCATGGGCCTGGGTTTTTTCATCGCCAAGACCCTCCTTGAGCGCACCGGGGCCAGCGTCGAACATCGCAACGGCCGGCGCACGGGAGCCATCGTCACCGCTAGGTGGCGCCGCTCGACAATGGAGGCTGTGGGGGAGGGAGAAGGGATTTGAGCTTGAATCGACGGTGCTATTGCGCGACATTATGACGCATGGCCGGCACGGGTCGGCGCCGGCCCCACCCGGGGCGGCGGGAGTTGATGTGACGATGCCAGAACTGGATGCGGCCGTAGCGGCCCTGCCGGAAAAGACCCTGCTGCTGCTCGATGACGATGCGCCGTTGCGCAACCGGCTGGGCCGGGCGCTGGAGTCGCGTGGATTCGCCACCACCCTTGTAGAAAGTGTCGCCGCGGCGGTGGCCGCGGTTCGCGCCGCCGCGCCGGCCTTCGCGGTTCTCGACATGCGTCTCGAAGACGGATCGGGCCTCAGGGTGGTCGAAGCCCTGCGCCAGGTGCGGCCGGACGCGCGCATCATCATGCTCACCGGCTATGGCAACATCGCCACCGCGGTGGCGGCGGTGAAGGCCGGCGCGGTCGACTATCTCTCAAAGCCGGCCGACGCGGACGATGTGGTCAAGGCGCTGCTGGCCGCTCATGCCGGCGAAGCCCCGGCGCCCCCGGAAAATCCGATGAGCGCCGACCGAGTGCGCTGGGAGCACATCCAGCGGGTCTATGAGCTGTGCGGCCACAACGTCTCCGAGACGGCCCGGCGCCTGGCCATGCATCGGCGGACCCTGCAACGCATCCTGGCCAAACGCGCGCCGCGGTGAGCGATCAGCCCAGCGCCGTCGCGCGCCCGGCCGCGAGCCGTCCAAAGGCGATCGTCAGCGCCTTGCGCCGTGCGCCGGTCAAGGGCGCCAGCGGCGCCTCCCGCAGCACCGCGCCGTCGAAGGCGTCGGCGACGATCAGGCCCGGCTCGGCCGGCAGGATGCTCAGCGGGAACTCAGGGGCAACGGCGAAGAAGAACGCATCGCAGTAGGGCAGGTACTCCCCCCACTTGCGGTCGGTAAAATAATCGAGCGGCCCGGATTTGACCTCGGCGATGGCGATCTGGCCCCGCGGGCCAAGGGCCATGATGTCGGCCCGCCGCCCGTGAGGCAGGCCAACTTCGAGGAGCGGCGCGTAGCCCATGGCCATGAACAGCCGCGCCGCGCCACGGGTGACGGCGCTGGTCGTCTCCGGCCGGCTGAAGGTGAGGATGACGGCGTCCACGGCGCCGATCTTGTTCCGCTTTCGTTCGGCGTCAAGGGGGGTGTGATGAAAGTCGTCAGGGCGAGTTGTGGCCGCCCTGCGCCCCTTCCGTCACGGCGCTGATCGCGCCGCGCCACCTTCCCCGCGTTGCGGGCAGGAGTTTTCTAAATTCCTCACCCGCGCAGCGGGGGAGGGGGACCGCCGGTGCAGCCGGTGGTGGAGGGGGCGCAGAGGGGCGGCGCCTACTCCGCCGCGATGCTGAGCGGCGCGGCGCGGTCGCGGAAGTTGATGGTCTTCAGATAGGCGATGCCCTGCTCGGCGATCTCGTCGCCGACCATGCGGTCGCCCTCGGCTTTCAGCTCGGCCATGTCGACGTACATGCCGTAGAAAGCGCGGGTGCGGTCGGTGATGATTCCGGCGTTGAGCAGCGTCTTGATCAGTACACGGAAGATGTTGGTGGCTTCTTTCATGTCCTCGCGCCGCGCATCGTCGGTGGCGATCTCGGCGAACTCGGCGATCACCCGGTCCGGATCGAGGCCGAACTCTTCATAGAGGTCGCGCTGTTCGGAAGGGGCGACTAGGTTGAACAGCAGGGTCTGGAAGCAATGGGCGGCCCAGTCCTCGATGACGATGTGTTCCTCTTCGCTGAGGTGGGGGACCGTGCGGTCGGCCCAGATCTTTCCGAACTTGTGGTGGAAGGCCTCGTCGGTCATCACCAGCTGCATCAGCTTGCGGCCGAGGGGATCGTTGAGCTTCTGGTAGAAGGTGGCGAAGGCGCCCATGGCCAAGCCCTCGACCAGCATCTGCATGCCGATGATCTTCTTGTAGACCTCGGGCGATGAGATGATCTCGACCAGCAGGTTCTGCAGCACGGGGCTGCACGCCGCCGGTCGGCCCCAGCGGGCCTTGATGTACTTGGCGAAGGCGGTGACGTGGCGCGCTTCTTCGCGGGTCTGGTTGGCGGCGTATTCCTGCGCCCCCTGGTCGTAGAGCACATGGCAGAGCGAGGCCGACAGATTCAGCGCGCCCTGCTCGCCATGCAGGATCGACGAAAAGCTGCGCAGGGTCTGAGCGTTGATGAAGGCGATGCGGCGCTTGGGATCGGAGAGAGCCTCTTTGACATAATTGGTCTGCAGCGCGCCGATCATCTCCTCGGGTAGGAGAGCTTCGTTTTCCATGTCGAACGGCTCATCGAAGTCGATGTATTTCTTGTCCAGCGGGTCCCAGAAGTGGTCGTGGGTGGCGCTGATGATCTTGTCGAAGGCCGTAGAGCGGTTCCCGTAGCGGTCGAGGTTGAGCATCGATTCGAAGTCATCGGGCGCGACGGCCTCGTACATGACGTCCTTGGTGATGTTGCCGTCGGCCATGGCCATTCTCCTGCTTATCGTAATTGCTGCCGCCACCTTGGACAGTGAACGCGGTTCAGTCAAGAAAAATGACGGGGGCGTCACTAATTTTTCATGAAGGGGGAGACCCTCGGCCCAACCTTCTCGTGAAGGTCGCGCTACAGAAGGCGGACGGCCTCGGCCGTCGCCGCCTTGCGCAGATTCTGGTCATCGCTGGCCAACGAAAGCTTCGCGCGCTTGGCCAGTTCCAGATAGGCCGCATCGTATGCGGTGAGCCCGTGAGCTTGGGCGAGCGCGATGGTCGTCCCCCAGGCTTGGGCCGTAGTCTCACCGTCGATGGCGATCGGCAGTCGCGCGGCGCGGGCGAGCAATTCCTCAACAGCCTCGCTGGAAATCCGACCCCGGCGCGCCGCGGTAAGCAGGCCATTGGCGACCTCCAGGCGCCACAGCCCAGGCGCAATCGCCCCCCGAGCCATGACCGCGTCGATTATCAAGCCGCCCCGCGTCGTTTCGACCTCATCGGGCAGCAGCCAGCTAAGAGCCACCGACGCGTCGATGACCACCCCGGGCACCTTAGTGTCGGCGCCCGGCGTCGCGCAGTTCGCGTATCTCGGCAGCCTTGAAAGGCGCCACGCCCATCTCGCGAAGCTTTTCGCGATAGGCGAAAACCGCGGAGAAAGCGCGCCTGGCCGCTTCGACATCATGGCACGCGCTTATGGGCGCCAGTCGGGCGACGGGGCGTCCGTGACGGGTGATGGTCAGTTCCTCGCCCCGTTCGACCCGGTCGAGAAGCTGGGCGAAATGAGTCTTGGCGTGATGGGAAGCGACGGAAGGGGTATCGGTCATAAGCCTATTATAGACCGGTTATCGGACCGGTTCAACCCTTCGCAAAAAGCGTTCCTTCTCCCGCAAGGGGAGAAGGAACTTTCAACCTACTCCGCCGCCATCAGGGCGCCGGCGGCGCGTTCGGCGCGGCCCTTGAAGTTGATCTCCTGGAGATAGCGGATGCCCTCTTCCGCGATGGCTTCGCCCGGCATCACCTCGCCCTCGGCGGCCAGTTCGTCCATGTCGACATAGGTGGCGTAGAAGCCGCGGGTGCGGTCGGTAATGATGTGGCCAGCGAGCAGGGTCTTGATCAGCACACGGAAGACGTTGGTATCGCCTTTCAGCTTGTGGTTGGGGTCGCGCTTGGCGCGCATCTCCATCATGCCCTCGACGACCCGCTGGGGATCGAGGCCGAAGGTCTCATAGATGGCCGCCTGCTGGGTGGGCGCGGCCTGGTTGAACATCATCGACTGGCAGCAATGCGCGGCCCAGTCCTCGACGATGTTTCGCTCGGCCGTGGTCATCATAGGCACCGTTCGGTCAGCCCAGATCTTGCCGAACTTGTGGTGGAAGGCCTCGTCGGTCATCACCAGCTGGAATAGCTTCTTGGCCACCGGATCGGTGTTGTATTTGTAGCCGTTGGCGAACGCGCCCATGGCCAGGCCCTCCACCAGCATCTGCATGCCGACGATCTTCTTGTAGACCTCTGGCGATTCGATGATCTCGATCAGCAGCGCTTTCAGCGAAGCACCGCAAGGCACCGGTCGGCCCCAGCGCGACTTGATGTACTTGGCGAAGGCGGTGACGTGGCGGGCCTCTTCGCGCGTCTGGTTGGCGGCGTACTCCTGCGCGCCCTGATCGTAGAGCACGTGGCAGAGGGAGGCCGACAGGTTGAGAGCGCCCTGTTCCCCATGCAGGATCGACGAGAAGCCCCACAGCTGCATGTGGTTGATGAAGGCGATGCGCTGCTTGGGGTCGGAGAAGAACTCGGAGACGTACGGCACCTTCAGCGCCATGACGTGGCTGTCCGGCGCCATGGCCACGTTTTCCATGTCGAACGGCTCATCGAAGTCGATGTATTTCTTGTCCAGCGGATCCCAGAAGTGGTCGTGGGTGGCGCTGATGATCTTGTCGAAAGCGGTCGAGCGGTTCCCGTACCGATCGAGCTCCAGCATCGACTCGAAATCGTCGGGCGAGACGGCTTCGTACATGACGTCCTTGGTGATGTTGCCGTCGGCCATGGGGAGCTCCTTGGGGGTCAATTATCGACGAGGGATTGAAAAATCGGCGCCAGGCGATCGATGAACTGCGATCGTTCTGGCTCGCTCAGGGGCTGGTCGCGAATGCGGCCCTCGACGAGAAGGCCAATGAACAGGGCGCTGATCAGCCGCGCGCGGGCGCCCGGCGCCTCGCCGCCCAGCCAGTCGCGAATCGGACCCATGAAGCGCTCCTGCACCGCCTCGTTGAGCATGTGGGCGGTGTTGGCGCTGGTCGCGGCCTGGAGGATCAGGCGAAAGCCCAGCATCGGTTCGTCGGCGGCCGGCGCGCTCTTGGCGGCAAAGGCCTTGGCGGCCCCGCGTCCAAAGGCGTCGCGGCGCCCCGCGAACAGGGCTTCGGAGCGAATGGCCTCGCGCAGGCAGGCGCCGAAAAGCCCCTCCTTGCCGCCGAAATAGCGGTTGACCAGGGCCGCATCGACGCCGGCGTCGGCGGCGATGTCGCGCAGAAACGCGCCCTCATAGCCCGAGCGCGCAAAGTGCATCTTGCCAGCGGCGAGGATCGCCGCGCGGGTGGCCGGCGCGTTTCGCGGTCGGCGTTCCAGGATGAGGGCATTTGTCATCGGCGGGTGACAAGATATGCGCGTCAAACGCGGTTGTCATCTGAAAATGACTCCGAGGCATGGATAGCGGCTAACCGAGGAGCGGCGCGCTATCGGTTTCCCGGCCTTTGTGTTACCTAAGTCACCTTCGCGCGTTCTCTGTAGTAACTTCCGCGAAAACCTGCCTGGGGACGGCTTTCTTCTCGCGAGCCTCCGGACTTTAGAGGGCCAGCCATGGCTGCCCGAACATCAACCCACACCGAAGAAGCGGCCCTGAGCCTGACGCTGGCCGTGGTGGCGTCGTCACCCGGACCCCTCCTGCTACTGGACGGGGAGTTCAACATCGTGGCGGCAAGCGCGTCGTTTTCGCGCGCCTTCGAGGTCGACGCGAAGGCCGCGATCGGCCAGCAGCTATCCAGCCTCGGCGCCGGCGAATGGGCCATACCCCAACTGCGGTCGTTGCTGGCCGCGACGATTTCGGGCGGCGCCGAGATCGAGGCCTACGAGGTCGACCTCAAACGGACGGGCCAAGGCACGCGGCGCCTGGTCGTTCATGCTCAGAAGCTGGATTATCTCGACCTGGAGAATCGGCGGCTGCTGATGGCGGTGTCCGACGTCACCGACACTCGCGCGGACGCAAAGATCAAGGACGACGCGCTTAGGCAAAATCTCGTCCTCTTGCAGGAAGTCCGACACCGGGTTGCCAACAGCCTGCAGATAATCGCCAGCGTGCTTCTGCAGAACGCCCGCAAGACCCAGTCGGAAGAGACCAGGGGCCATCTCCGTGACGCCCATCACCGCGTGATGTCGGTCGCGGCGCTGGAGCGGCAACTCGCCGGTTCTGGCGATGGCGCGGTTCCGCTTACCGCCTACTTCGGCAGCCTGTGCGACAGCATTGCGGCCTCGATGATCGGCGACGCCAAGCAGATTTCGTTGTCTGTCGCCGGTCCGGGCGGGGTGGTGGATGCGAGAGTGGCCGTCAGCCTGGGCCTGATCGTCACTGAATTGGTCATCAACGCGCTGAAGCACGCCTTTCCCGAGGGCCGCCCCGGAACGATCGTTGTCGCTTGCGATTTTCGCCACGCCAACTGGAGCCTGTCGGTCAGCGACGACGGCGTCGGAATGCCCAAGGATCCCGCCCTCATCCACACCGGGCTAGGCACCAGCATCGTCGAGGCCCTGGCCAGGCAGCTGCTGGCAACCGTCGAGATCGGGCGCGCTCACCCCGGGACCCGCGTTGTCATCGCTCATACGCCGATCGCTCTGGTGAAAACCGACGTCGAGCGGGAGGGCAAGACGCCGGCCATCGCGCGCCCCGCGGCTTAGGTCGCTGCCGCCTCCCCGAAATCCAGGAAAAATGGAGTCCAGCAATGGATACGAGTAGAGCTTCCGCCAAGGGCAAAACGATCCTGATCGTGGAGGACGACATCCTTCCGGCGATGGCCCTGCGGGACGAACTCGATGGCGCCGGCTACCACGTCCTCGATCTCACCGGCCGCCATCACGAGGCGATTAGGGCGGCGCAAGACCATAAGCCTGATCTCGCTCTGGTGAATATCGAGCTTCATGGCCACGACGACGGCATCGCGCTCGCCGTTGAACTGAAGGAACTAGGCATTCCCAGCCTGTTCATCAGCGGCCAGACGACTCGCGCCAGATCGGCGCAAACCGCGGCGATCGCGTCTCTGCCCAAGCCCTATTCGCCGATCGAAATGGTCAATGTGGTGGCCTATCTCCTCGGTCGTCTGAATAAAGATCAGTCGCTTTCTTGTCCCGCGGGCCTGGAGATTTTTGGACCTGCTCTGGACGAGGCGACACCGCAACTCGCCTAGGGCCTGTTGAGATTCATCGAGAGTTGATGACGGCTGAGGTGACATAGATCATCGCGGCGAAGCTTTGGTTGGTTTTGTCGCTGCGCATGGCGATACGCTTGAACTCTTTGAGTTTGCAGGAGAAGTTTTCGACCAGGTGGCGCCACTTGTAGACTTCCAGGTCGATGTCGCCCGACTGGCTTCGTCTTGAGTGCTGCGAGATGACAACTCTCGCCCCGCGTTCGTCCAGATCGGCGACGATCCAGTTGGCGTCGAAGGCCTTGTCGGCGATCAACCCGCCGGACTCGATGCCTTCGATGAGCGGCGCCACGCCGACCGTATCGAAGTCTGGGCTACGCCATCGTCGGCGGCCTGCTGGTGTCGCAGGCCCTCACTCTGTTCACCACGCCGGTGGTTTATATCTACCTGGACCGCCTGCGCGGCAAAAAGCGTCAGCCCGAACCGAGCGTGGAAGCCGTCGTTCGCCCACAGGAGGGTTGAGGCAGGCAGGTGCGGTCAGTGGCCGCGGCGGCCTCCGCCATGGCCCCCGCCGCCGCCGCCATGACCGGCGCCGCCGTGGCCGCCACCGCCATGGCCGCCA
>DATCCB010000014.1:0-6878 GCA_036511515.1 Caulobacteraceae bacterium
GGTGGGGGGTTACGGTGACAGTGCACCTTATCTCAAGACCGCCTGCAAGTTGGCGCAAAGGTTCGCCATAGGATCCTGAGCAACCGGCAGAGCGATGAATTTGAGCGACGAAGCTTAGCTATTCAGTGCAGTGTCACCGTAACCCTCGACCGTCATGGCCGGGCTCTTGGAGTCCCGGCCATCCATCAGCGACCCGGCTAGAAGAATTCTGCGGGCGGCAGATAGCTGCCGAAGAGTTCGCGTGGACCGGCGATGGATGGCCGGGACAAAATAGAGCCCGGCCATGACGGCCTGGGGTGGGTGGGTTGACCGCGAAGGCGCCGCGGCCTGTCTCGCCCTCAAAGCACCGCGTCGAACTGTTCGGCGATCCAGTCGGACTCCTGGTCGGTGATGATCAGGGGCGGGGCGATGCGGATGGTGTGGTCGTGGGTTTCCTTGCAGAGAAGGCCCCGGTGCTGAAGGGCCTCGCAGACTGCGCGTGCGCCGCCAGCCTCTGGCTCCAGCTCCACCGCGATCATCAGCCCGCGGCCGCGCACTTCGCGAACCTGGGGTTTGGCAAGGCGCGAAAGGGCTGACTTCAACCGCTCTCCCTGGCGCGCGGCATTGTCGATCATCCCTTCCTCAACCAGCACCTTGAGCGCGGCGCGGGCGATGGCGCAGGCCATGGGGTTGCCGCCGAAGGTGCTGCCGTGCTCGCCGGGGCGCAGGACGCCAAGCACCTCGGTGTTCGAGAGCACTGCGGAGACTGGGTAGAAGCCGCCAGAGAGCGCCTTGCCGATCAGGGTGAGGTCCGCTTCGATACCCTCATGCTCCTCGGCCAGAAGCTTGCCGGTGCGGCCGAGGCCGGTCTGGATTTCATCGAGGATCAGGATGACGTTTTCGGCGGTGCAGATCTGGCGCGCGCGGCGCAGGTAGCCGGTCGGCGGGATGATCACCCCCGCCTCACCCTGGATCGGTTCGACAAGGAAGGCCACGGTGTTGGGTCCGACGGCCGCCTCAAGGGCGTCGGCGTCGCCGAAGGGGATCACCGTGAAACCGGTCCCAAACGGGCCAAAGCCCCGCCGTGACTGGGGGTCGGTGGAAAACCCGACGATGGCCAGGGTGCGCCCGTGGAAATTGTCGGCGCAGACGATGATTTCCGCCTGATTCTCCGGCACGCCCTTGACCTCATAGCCCCATTTGCGGACCACCTTGAGCGCGCTTTCCACCGCCTCGGCGCCCGAGTTCATCGGCAGGGCCTTGTGCGAACGGGTGAGCGCGCAGAGCTCTTCATAGAAGGGCGCCAGCTGGTCGTTTCGGAAGGCGCGGGAGGTCAGGGTCAGGCGCGAGGACTGGGCGATCATGGCTTCGCGGATCTTTGGGTGGCAGTGGCCCTGATTGACGGCCGAATAGGCCGACAGGCAGTCGAGATAGCGGCGACCGTCGGTATCCCAGACATAAGCGCCCGATCCCCGGGTCAGGACCACGTCCAGGGGCTTGTAGTTCTTGGCTCCGAAGCGGCCCTCGGCGGCGATGAGGTCGGCGGCGGTGCGCGTGGCGGGCCTTTGTGTTTCCATGGTCAGGGTCATGCGAGAACCCTTCTTGGCAAGGTGTGAAGTTGCGTGGCTGCGGCCGGCGCCGGCGCGTTGTCGAGCCGCAGGGTCAGGCAGAAGGCGGCGCCGCCCGAGAGGATGAACGTGGCGAGGTCGACCTCGACCACCTGGTATCCGCGCGCTTCGAGTTGCGAACGCAGGGGAGGCGGCGATTTGGCCATGATGACCTTGCGCCCCAGGTTCACCGCGTTGACGCAGAACGCGGCGGCGCCGGCGGGGTCAGCCTCGATCAACGACTCAGCGCCGACGCGCTCGCGGATTTTGGCCAGCGCGGCGGGCGTGAAGGCCGGAGGGTAATAGAGCACCTCGCCGCCGGCCAACGGGCAAAAGCAGGTGTCGAGGTGATAGAAATTCGCCGTCGCCAACTCCAGGGCGATCATTGGCGCATCCAGGGCCTCGCCGACCCAGCGGGCGGCGGCCTTGTCCGAACGAGGGCCAAAACCTGCCCAGAAAAGCTGTCGAGAGGCATCCCAGATGAAGTCGCCCGCACCTTCCTGGATCAGACCGGGCGGCAAGGAGACAACCGTGTCGATCTCGCCCTTCCCAGCCAGCGCGTCGAATGCCCGGCGAAAACGGCTTTCCTCGCCCTGGCGTTCAGCGTGTTTGAAACGCGCCAGGACACATTTCCTGTCGAACACGACGGCCGCGTTGGCGGCGAAGACCATGTCCGGCCACGCCACGTCGCCGTCGATCACCGTCACTCGGGCCCCAGCGGCTTCGAGCGCGCCCCTCAGTTCGCGCCAACCACCCATCGCCGCCGCCTTGTCGTCGTCGGCCCAGTCGCCTGGGCGCATCCAGGGATTGATCGCATAGCGAACATCGAAGTGCGCCGGATCGGTCATCAGGATGTGCGGTTGCATGACAGTCCCTTCGCAGCAGCGTGTCAGCGAAGAGTGGAACGGCGGCCCGCCAACGAAAACGCACCACAACGCGCAAATTAGCAACTATTGTTGGCATTATGCTATAATCCACTCGCAAATCGCCACATGGGAGCACGCCGATGGACGAGCTGGACCGCGCACTGCTGGCGTTGTTGCGAATCAACGCGCGCACGCCGGCGATGACCCTGGCCAAGGCGCTCAAGGTGTCTCGCGCCACGGTGCAAAACCGCATCGACCGCATGCGGCGCCGGGGCGACATCCTCGGCTTCACCCTGCGCGCCCCCTCCGAGGGCCACGGCGGGGGCGTGCGGGCGATGATGACCATCGCCGTCGATGGCAGAAAATCCGAAGCGGTGCTGCGCGCCCTGGGCGGCCTGCCGGAAGTCGAGGCAGTGCACACCACCAACGGGCGCTGGGATCTGGTGGCCGAACTCGCCGCAGCCGACCTTGCCGGCTTCAGCAGGGCGCTGGACGCGGTGCGCCTGATCGACGGCGTCGCGGCGACGGAAACCAGCCTGTTGCTCGCTTCGCGCCGGCTGTAGTGGATAGATCTGACACTCGGCGCCCTATTCACTCCAAGTCCATCGTCGCACCGAACGTCCGCTTCCGGTCGAGATGTCAAAGGCAGTTCACGACCCTCAGCGGACTCAAAGCCACGGCCACCGGGAAGCCCGACCTTGCGCCGTAGTGTCTCTACTGGCCGGCGCGCTCCCACGCCCAGGTCAGGCTACCGATGCGCCAATCAGCTGCCACCTTCCGCAGAGAAAAGGTGACGTGACCTTGGGCGTGTCGGACCGTCCCGTCCTTGAACGAATAGGTCAGATCGCCTGGGATCACCGCATAGGCGCGCTCGCCCGTGATCTGCACCATCGTTGCAGGCAGGAAGTGCATATTGACGCCGCTCATTCCTGAACGTTCGGCGTTGGCGTTCATCGCCTGTAACCACTCCATGCCGGCGGTGGGGCCGTGCCAGGAGTAGGGCGCCAGGTCCTCGATGATCGTGGCGTCCGGCAGGAAATAGGCGACCGCCTCAGACGCCTTTCCCTGGTTCACCAGTTCGCAGAAGTGGTCAAGGGATGCCTCCAACTGAGCCGCGCCCGAGGCCTCGCTCGCTACCGAAGACCCCGCGAGAGCGCCCGCCAACAGTCCCGACAAGATTGCAACTCGCATGATCGATCCTCTCCCGCCTGCCCAGGAACATACGGTCGACTGCTCACGCGATCAAATCGAGTCCGTCCGCGACAGAGTCAGCTATCCACTCGTTGCAGACGTTCGAAGAGTCCGGTTAGGGATTGCACTTGGGAAGTCGCTTGGGGATCGGCGGGGCGGATGGACATCCACAAGCCAAAGGCGGCGCACGGCTGGCGCGACTTCGCCTCCGAGATCGGCACGATCGTCCTTGGCGTGCTTGTCGCCCTCGTCCTGGAGCAGGCCGTCCAGACATTTCGCGAACATCGCGCTTCAGCCGAGGCGCGTGAGAACGTACGCCTGGAGATCGCGCGCAACCTGGCCGAGTTGAAGACGCGCGTCGACATTCAGGCATGCCTAGATCGTCACCTCGGCGAAATTGGCGACCTCCTGGTTCGCACCGGCGAGGGCGAGCTGAAGCCTCAGGCGTCCTGGATCGGCCGTCCACCTTTCTGGTCGTTTCCCTCCGGAGCCTGGCAAGCCGCCACCGGCGGCGGCCGCACCGCCCTGTTGACCCGCGACGAGCAACTCCGGCTCGGGGGGTATTACGCCCGGTTCGAGCTGATCGAGCGCGAGGAGGAGCGCGAGCAGATCGCCTGGGCCCACCTGCGCGGCCTGGAGACCTGGCGCGGCCCTCTGGGCCCATTTGGCCATTTCGGTTTCACCCAGGCGCTACAGGACGCCCGCTATTCCGCCTACCGCATCCACTCGGCGCCTTCAACCTGTTCAACGGCGCGAACCCCCAGGCAATCGCGCCCGCCAAGCTCCCGCTTCAGTACTCGACCGGCGTCTGCCTGCCGATCACTGAGCCCCGAGATGCCGCCCGGCGCCTCGACGCCGCCGCCGCCCCAATGGGCTGGCGAGGATCCCCGGACCCGCAGTGAGGAGCGCGCCCTTAAAAGGCCCGGCTCAGCCCTCAGGCCGAGTACGGAAGGTCCGCTGTTCAGCCGGGATCCAAGGGCAAGGTTCGACCCCGAGCGGCCGCTCGAGCCGGGGAGACGCAGCGGCGGCAGCGGTCCGAGCCTGGCGCCAAACCTCGCGCGTTTGACTGCTACGTCCCATTGGGACACCCTGCGCCATAGCGGTCGGGGCAGGCATGGCTGAACAAGAAGAACCGGCCGCCTCCGCGACTGAACCCATTGCGGCTGACACCGGCGCCTCCGCCGTGGCCGTGGCGCTCAGCCGAAGCTCTCACGCCGAAGAGGTGGACGCCGAGGCGGCGGCCTTCCTGCGCGACCAGCGCAAGCTAGTGAACCTCCAGATCGGGAACCTGGAGGAGGACCGCGCCCTCCAACACAGGCATCTGGCCCTGCAGCATCGCCATCTCGTGCTCAGGCACTTCGGCGACCGGCTGCGCATCGGTCTGCAGCTTTTGGCGATCGCGGCCGGCCTGTTCGTCGTCGTCGGTCTGGGGACCATGGTTTGGCAGGCGCATGAGGATCATGGCCTGGTGGTCGAAGCGTTCTCAGTGCCGCCTAACCTCGCGGGTGACGGCCTCACCGGCGAGGTGGTCGCCGCGAGGCTGTTGGACAAGCTGAACGCCCTGCAGGCCGCCACGGCGTCCGAGCGCCCCGCCGACACCTACCAGAACAATTGGGGATCGGACATCAAGCTCCAGATCCCCCAGACCGGGCTGACCTTCGGCGAGTTCGAAGGACTGCTGCGGGAGAAGTTCGGCCATGCCAGCCATCTTACAGGCGAGGTGTTGCGCACGCCGAGCGGCATCGCGATCACCGCCCGCCTCGGCGGCGCTTCGCCCCCGACCTTCTATGGCGCCGAGGCCGATATCGACAGCCTGGCGCAAAAAGCGGCGGAGGCCATCTATCGCACCAGCCAACCTTACCGCTACGCCCAGTTCCTGGAGCAAAACGGCCGCCTGCCGGAGGCTTTTGGCGTGATCGCCGATATAGCCGCGCATGGCCCCGAAACCGAACGCGGTTGGGCGTATTTTTTGTGGGGAGTATTCGATCTGAATGGCAACGGGGACGCCATCAACGCCCGCAAGAATATTCTGAAGAGTCTCAACGACCCCAATGTCGGCATGATGGCGCCCGCCTTTCTGACAAATCTAGACGTCTGGGCCGGCCACGAGGAGGAAATACTCTATGACTCCAAGTTGGGGATGCGGGACATCGAAATCTCAAAGAAGATCTATACGTCTGGTTCGGTGATCAATGCCAGACTGACATTTCCAGCTTACGTGGATCATGAACATGGAGACTTTGCCGCGGCGGCCGGGGAATGGGCCGCGGGGGGTCGCACCGCGGACTACTACGGGAGCAGGCGGGCGAACCCCGCGATGGCGGCGACGGATCTCGCGCTCGCCCATGATCCAGAGGCGGCGCGTTCAGCCATCGCGGCGCTGGAGCCGAACGACGATGTGTCGTTGCTGCCGGCGATCGCCAGCTACGCCGAGTTCGCCTTGCCGGGCTACCAAATCGCGGTGTCGCGGCAGGACTGGCCGGCCGCCCTGGCGGACGCGCGGGCGTGTGACGCCTGGCTGGAGGCCCAAAAGCCAACTCAAAAGCTGCTGGGGCTCGTCCAGCCGACCTGGGTGCGACCGCTGGAAGCCATCGCCATGGCCAGGACGGGCGATCTGGCGGGGGCCGAGGCGCTGATCGGGACCACGCCTCTCGACTGCTACCTGTGCGTCCGGGTGCGTGGGCAGATCGCGGCGACAAAGCACGACTGGCCCACCGCCGAGAGATGGTTCGCCGCGGCCGCCCGCGAGGCGCCGTCGATCCCCCTCGCCTTTTCGGAGTGGGGTGATGAGCGGTTGGCAAGGGGTGATCTGGCCGGCGCCATCGCCGAGTATCAGATCGCCCACCGAAAAGGCCCGCATTTCGCCGATCCCCTCAAGGGCTGGGGCGATGCATTGACGCGTCGGCAGCAGTGGAGCGAGGCGCTCGCCAAGTACGACGAAGCGCTGAAGTACGCGCCTGCCTGGCCGGAATTGCGTCAGGCCAGGGACACCGCAGCTCGGCTCATCTGAGATCAAGTTAGACACTGGATGCGGGCAAGGGCGGGCTGACAAACCCCGCGCTCCGGGCGGCGCCCTTGGCGCTTGGGTCGTGAACGCCTAGCAGGCTGTTGAAGAACTCGCCCACGGTCGGGCGATGAAGGTGGATTCGTCGCCGTTGTGGAATTGTATTTCGCCGGTGAGTGATCCGTCCGGCTGAAGTTCGGCCCAGCCTTCGTCGGAATCCTCGTCCATCTC
>DATCCB010000015.1:0-2013 GCA_036511515.1 Caulobacteraceae bacterium
CGGTGACGCGCCGCCCCCATCGTCGGCCGACAACTACAACTGCTCGGCTTGGCGCTGGGATGCCGCCCAGAACAAATATGTCCAGGTTCGCGCGGCCTGCAGCTAGCTGAGGGTTCGGTAAGGCGGCCTCGGGTGAAGGTCGCCTACTCGACGGCGTCGAGCAGTTCCACGTCCGGCCGGCCGGCCATACAGGGACCCATCTTTCGGCCGAGCTCTTTGAAATAGTCCGTGCCGCCGTGGGCGGTGAGTGAACCCTGATCCCGGTAGACTTCGAGCACCTTATAGGTGTGGGGGTCCGCGCGGCTCCTGGTCAGCTGATAGACCAGATTTCCCGGCTCGTTCGCCCTCACCTTGGCGGCGAGTTCGCGAAAGATCGCCTCGAATTCGGCGTCCTTGCCGTCCTGCACCTTCAGTGTCGCCACCACGCCGATCATGCCTTGCTTCCCTTATTCGAATCTCTAGAGCGGATTCCCATCAGTTTGCATCGTAGCCGCAGGAGGCGAAGTAGTTGAGGCACTCTGGAGGTGAGAAGGTGTCGATCAGGCGGCCGATGGCGTTCCAGAGGCCATCGACGGTGCGCTCGGCGGCTTTGCGCAGGAGCGCCTTGAGCTTGGAGAACGCCTTCTCGATGGGGTTAAAGTCGGGGCTGTAGGGCGGCAGGAACAGCAGGCGGGCGCCGGCTGCCTCAATGGCTTTTCGGACCGCCTCGCCTTTGTGGCTGCCGAGGTTGTCCATGACGACGATGTCGCCAGGTTTTAGTTCCTGGACGAGGAACTGTTCGACATAGGCCCTGAACGCCTCGCCGTTGATCGGTCCATCGAGCACCATGGGGGCGACGATGCCTGTCAGGCGCAGGCCGGCGACGAAGGTGGTCGTCTTCCAGTGGCCGTGGGGGATGCTGGCGCGCAACCGCTGGCCTTTGGGCGCCCGACCATATCGCCTAGCCATGTTGGTCGAAGCCCAGGTTTCGTCGATGAACACCAGGCGCTCCGGATCGAGATCGGGTTGGCTCTCGAACCAGGTCTCGCGCCGCTTCAGGACGTCGGGTCGCTCTTGCTCGGAGGCGTGGGCCGTCTTTTTTTTAACGTGATGTCGCGGCGGTCGAAGAACCGCCACAGCGTGGAGATGGCCGCCGAAACGCCCCGCTCGCCCAGGGCCTGTCTCAGCTCGGCCAGGGTCATGTCCGGAGTCGCCCGAACAAGCGCCAGGATCAGATCGCCATGGTCATCGATGTGGCGCGACCGTCTATCGCCGCCTTGGGGCTTGGGCTTGGCGTCTCCCTGCGCGCGGGACAGAGCAACCCAACGAACCGCGCTCGCCGCGCTCACCCCAAAACGCGCCGCCGCCTCCCGGCGAGATGCACCCCCCTCCACCGCGGCTACCACTCTGTAGCGAAGGTCCGTCGACAACGATCTCGGCATGCATGTCGGCCTCCTTCCCGACATGCAGCTTGAATCAGCATCCCGCCCGCTTGGGAATCCCTCACGATTCAATCAGCGGGGAAACCGCTCTAGGGCGATGTCAGCTTAGGGTCCAGGCTGTGTAAAAACGTTGATCGGGCAAATTTCGGCGCAACAATTCACCCGCGCGGACACACCTGTCAGCGTGAAATGAAACGCCGGCGCGTCAAATCCATGCTTCCTGGAAAGATATTTCGCGTCCCAGGCCGACCTTTGCGTCTTTGCACAGCCTCGGTCGCGAGCCGTCGCCAGCGGATCGCCCAACCCCCGACATTCGCGATGGCCGCGTCGGGCGGAACAATGATTTCGACCCGGCTGGCACGGGGTGTATGATTGAGCTTAAGGCCCGTCCCGACGCCGTGCCCGAACCGGGTCTCCGGAGACCAGCCCATGACGACCAAATATCTGACTGGAACCTACACGTCAGGCTACACCCTGTCGGCGAGCTATTCGGTCCTCGACCTTGAACACACTGCGAAGGTCCGAGGCGCCAGGGGCGCGGCGGGAACCTATGAGAAAAACTCCGACGGCGGCAATGGCCAAGCCGGCGGCT
>DATCCB010000016.1:0-15835 GCA_036511515.1 Caulobacteraceae bacterium
CACCCAGCAGCGCCTCAATCTCGGGCCAGCCGCCATCAAACGAAAATCCCGAATCAGGTTCCATCCAAAGCTTGAATCACGAACACCGATATGACGGAATCCCCTATCTTAGCGCCTATGGGCTGGAAGCCCGCGCTCCGGATGCCAGCGCTGTGATTCGCCTGCCCTTTTACCGGTCCAGGCGCGCGTCTATGAGGCCGGTCGCGGACGCGGCCGCGTCGAGACTGGGACTGGCTTGGCCGAACTGGCGGCGATAGGCCCAGTAGGCGGCCATCACCTTGCGCACATAATCGCGGGTCTCGCGCGACGGCGCGCTTTCGATGAAGAGCAGGTCGTCGGCGTCGGGACCGGCCGCGCGCTGAGCGCGCTGCAACATCGCCGGGCCGCCGTTGTAGGCGGCGACGGCGCGCAGCAGGTCGTGGCCGGCGGCGTTGTCCATCAGCCAGCCCACATAATCCTGGCCGATCCGCAGGTTGGTCGCCGGATCGAAGAGCGGGATCGGGTCGCTTTTCAGCCACGCCTCGCCCGAGACGCTGGCCGCCGAAGCCGGCATCACCTGCATCAGACCGATCGCGCCGGCCGGAGAGACCGCCAGGGCGTTGAATCGGCTCTCGCGCAGCGTCAACGCATAGACCAGGGCCTTGTTGAGGGTGAAACCGCCAATGGGAGCGAGGTCGGGCGTCGGATAGGCCGGCGTCGCCGTCGGCGGGGCGGTGGGCGATACAGCCACCTGGACGTTCGCCGGCCGGTCGGGGTTGAGCGCCACGGCCAGGGTGGTCCACGCCCAGCGCTCCTGCTGGTCGGCGGCGAGCGCCATGCCGGCGCGCAACTCGGCCCCGGCTTCCAGCCGCCGGCCGATCTGGCTCAGGGCGACCGCCCGGCGCGCCCGCCGGTCGGTGGCGACGAGCTGGGCGACTCCGGGTGCGTCGAATCCGCTGGCGTCGATGGCGATCGCCTCGGCCGCCGGGGCCTGGGCGGTGGAAGACTGCAGCAGACGGCCGAGCGGATCGGCCGTCAGCTCGAGGCGGCGAGCGGCGATCGCGCCGTAGAAGGTGGCCGGAAAGTTCGCGGCCGCGCGCAGAAAGGCGGCAGCCCGGTCGCCTTGCCCGGCGCTGTCGGCCGACCGCGCGGCCCAAAAGGCCCCGGCCGCGCGATCCTCATCGGACTGGCCGGGCCGTTGGGCGACCGCCCCGAAGTGAGCCAAAGCCCTGGCGAAATCGGCCTGGCGGTAGGCTGCCAATCCGGCCATCCAGTCGTCGCCCTGCGCTTCGGCCAGCGTCATGGCCAAAGCGGCCTCGCCGGCGCCGTAAGCTTCGCGGGCCGCGCGGGACGTCCCACGTGCGTCGCCGCGGCTGGCGCTTTCGGCGAGCGGATCGGCGGGCGCGGGCGGCCGCTCGCCGTCTGGCCGCATTTTCATGGCCAGTGAATAGATCTGCTGCGCGCCCGGCAGTTCGGCGAAGACTTTCAGCCAGCTGACAAGGTCGCCGTAGCTTGCCTTGCGGGGCGCGGCGTGGGTGAGTTTGACGTAGCCGACGTCGCCGACCAGGCACGGATCGGTGACGCGCTTGAGGTTATCGTCCGCGGCGGCGTTATCCCCGCGTTCAGCTGCGTCGAAGGCGGCGGCGTAGAACTGCGCGTCGGCGGCGGAGAGGGCCCGCAGGTCCTGCGCCTCGGCTCTGGCAGGCGCCAGGCCCAGGATAAGCGCGCCGATGGCCGTGGCGGCCATCGCTCCGGCAAGTTTCATGCAAACTTTCCGCGACGTGCGTTCGCCCATTTCCCTTAGGCGTTCGGCGCCGTGGCCCTGTTCCCGACTCGAGATCAACCTGTCTAGGAGGGCCGCTCCGGACGATCAAGCCTTTCGGCCAGCGTCAAAAGATCGCTCCAGGCGAGCTTCTTGGCCGCCGGCTGGCGCAAGAGGAAGGCCGGATGCAGCGTCGGCATGGCCGGCGCCTGGACCTCCTGGTCATCCGAGCGCCACTCGAACCAGCGTCCTCGCAAGCTCAGGATTCCTGTGCTTTGCCCCAGCACAGACTTCGCGGCCGCGCCGCCGACCAGGAGCAGCACCCTCGGCCTGACCAGGGCGATCGCGCGCTGCAGGAACGGCGCGCAGGCGAGCTGTTCGGCGAGCGTTGGGTCGCGATTGCCGGGCGGACGCCAGAACACGGTATTGGTGATCAGCACCCGCCCGTCGAGGCCGGCCGCCGCCAGCATCTTGTCCAGCAGCTTGCCCGCGCGGCCGACGAACGGCGCGCCCGCGGCGTCTTCCTCCGCTCCTGGCGCCTCACCGATGGCCATCACCGGCCCATCCGCGGGACCCCGCCACGTCACTGCCTGGCGCGCGCCAGCGAACTTCAGTGGGCAGCCGTCGAAAGCCGCGATGGCCAGCCCGAGGGCCGCCAGGTCCACGGCCTCCCGGGCCGCCTGGAGGGCCTCCAGAGCGCCCACGGGCGGCTCAGGAGCGAGGGCGGTGCTTGTGGGGGCTGCTGGGTCACGGACAACCGCCGGACGCGCACCGGCGCGGCGGGGCAGGGTCCGGCTCGCGGCCGTTCGGTCGACCGGCGCGGCCTCGTAGCAGGCATCCACGCCAGCCTCGGCCCAGAACGCCAGCAGGCTTTCCATCGCGCGCATATCGACCGCCATGGCCGATCCATAGCACTGTGGCGCGGCGCGTGGGGAGGGCGGTTTATCCTTGACCGGCTTCGCGTCGGCTTCGATTAAGAACGCGCCGCGCGCGACGAGGGCGAAGGACCATGGCCATGGACGAGAGCGTCGAACGTGAGGCGATGGACTACGACGTGGTCATTGTCGGCGCCGGCCCGGCGGGTCTTTCCGCCGCCATCCGCCTCAAGCAGCTGGCCGCAGAGAACGGGAGCGAGGTTTCCGTCGCGGTGCTGGAGAAGGGCTCCGAGGTCGGCGCACATATTTTGTCTGGCGCGGTGATCGATCCTCGGGCGCTGAACGAGCTTTTCCCGGACTGGAAGGAAAGAGGCGCGCCGCTGGAAACGCCTGTGGCGCACGATCGCTTCCTGGCGCTCGGCCCCGCGGGCGATATCGCCATCCCGATGTTCCCGATGCCGAGGTTCATGCACAACCACGGCAACTACATCGCCTCCCTGGCCAATCTCTGCCGCTGGCTCGGAAGCGAGGCCGAGGCCCTGGGCGTCGAGGTCTATCCGGGCATGGCCGCTTCGCAGGTGGTCTATGACGCCAATGGCGCCGTGAAGGGCGTCGTCGCCGGCGTGTTCGGCATCGGCAAGGACGGTGAGAAGAAGGCCGATTATCAGCCGGGCATCGAGCTCCACGGCAAATACACCTTCATCGCCGAGGGCGTGCGCGGATCGCTGGCCAAGGAGATCCTGGCCAGATTCCACCTCGCCGACGGCCGGGAGCCGCAGAAGTTCGGCATCGGACTAAAGGAGATCTGGCAGGTCACCGACGAGGCTTTCCAGCCCGGCCTCGTCCAGCACACGGTGGGGTGGCCGCTCGACGACCACACCGGCGGCGGCAGCTTCATGTACCACTTCGGCGACCGTTACGTGGCCATCGGCTTTGTCGTTCACCTCAATTACAAGAACCCGTGGCTCTCGCCCTTCGACGAGTTCCAGCGCCTCAAGCACCACCCTTCGATCTCGCGCTATCTGGCAGGCGGCAAGCGAATCGCCTATGGCGCGCGCGCGATCACCGAGGGGGGCTATCAGTCGACGCCGAAACTCGCCTTCCCGGGCGGCGCGCTGATCGGGTGTTCGGCGGGGTTCGTCAACCTGCCGCGCATCAAGGGCAGTCACAACGCCATGAAGACCGGGATGATGGCCGCCGAAGCCGCCTTCGCCGCCATCGCGGCGGGAAGGTCCGGGGATGCGCTCGACGACTACCAGGGCGCCTACGATCGCTCGTGGGTGCGCCAGGAACTCTATCTGGTGCGCAATGCCAAGCCGTTGTGGTCAAGGTTCGGGACCTGGGTGGGCGCGGGCCTGGGCGTCTTCGACATGATCATCACCAACCTGACCGGCGGGTTCTCGTTTTTCGGCACCCTGAAGCACGGCAAGACCGATGCGGCTTCGACGGGCCTGGCCAAGGACTACATGCCGATCGTCTATCCAAGACCCGACGGCGTGCTCAGTTTCGACAAGCTTTCCAGCGTCTTTTTGTCGGCCACCAACCACGCCGAGGACCAGCCGGCGCACCTCAAGCTGGCCGACCCGGCCATCCCCATCGACGTCAACCTGCCTCGCTTCGGGGAGCCGGCGCGCCTCTACTGCCCAGCTGCGGTCTATGAGGTTCTTTACGACGAGGCCGGCGCCAATCCGCGCTTTCAGATCAACGCGCAGAACTGCGTCCACTGCAAAACCTGCGACATCAAGGATCCATCCCAGAACATTACCTGGACCACGCCGGAGGGCGGCGGCGGTCCCAACTATCCCAACATGTGAGCCCGCGCCCATGCCGGCCACGACCGTCGGCGGCCCGGTCGCCCTTGCGGGCGCCACATTTGAAGCCCAAGGACTTTTTGCCATGTCCACGCCGCGCAGCCTTCTAGCCCTGCTTGCCTTTTCCGGCCTTTGCGCCTGCGCGACGCCGGGACCGCGGTCCGCCGCCGGCGGGCCGGCCCTGGCCACCCTGCCGATCGATCCCGGCGGGTCCGCTTACGGCCTGTTCCTCGCCGGGCAGGAAGCCATCAACAACGGACACAGCGGCGCGGCGGCCGACCTTTTCGGCAGGGCGGCGACGACGGACGGCGATCCGGTTTTCCTCGCCAATCGCGCCTTCACCGCCGCGCTGTTGGCCGGCGACGTGAAAAGGGCCGCCGCGATCGCGCCTGCGGCCGGTGGCGACGAGCCTGATCTCGTCAGTCTGGGGCTGTTGGTGCGCGGCGTCGAGGCCCTGGCCGACGGCGATGGCAAGCAGGCCCGCGTTCTCCTGACCGGTCCGGCCCTTACCGCCTCTCACAAGGTTGCCGCCGAACTCCTCGCACCCTGGGCGGTGGCCGAGGCCGGCGACGCCGAGGCCTCGATCGCTCGCCCGGTGATCACCGGCGAGCCGATCGCGCAATTCTTCGCCAGCCTCGACCAGGGCAAGCTTTTCGAACGCGCTCACCGATACGACGAGGCGGAAACCACCTTTCGCGCGCTGATCGGCGCCGGCGACCCAGGGGGCATCGCCAGCGCCGACCTCGGCGAGATGCTCGAGCGGCGCGGCGAAGGCGCCAAGGCCGTGGCGATCTACGACCAGGCCCTGGCGCGCAATCCCGACGATGGGGCCCTGAAGGCGGCCAAGGTTCGCGCACTGGCGAAAGGGCGACCTCCGGCGCTGGAATCGATCCGCCAATCGGCCGCCGAGGCGCTGATCGCGCCGGCCACCGTGTTGATGATCCAAAAGCAGGAGGAAGGCGCGCTGGCCTATCTGCGGCTGGCACTGCGCCTCGATGCGGGCCGAGACGAAGCCTGGGTGCTGGTTGGCGACATCCTCGCCGACGTCGGCGACGTCGAGGGCGCCAGGACGGCGTATGGCCGGCCAGGACCCCGATCGGACGAGTTCGTCGCCGCCCGTGGAAAGCTGGCGTGGAGCTACCAGACCGCCGGCGACAAGGATGCGGCGCTCAAGGTCGCCCGCGACGCGTTGGCGGCGGCGCCGGCCGACCGCGACGCCTCGGTCACCGTCGCCGATCTGCTGCGCGCCGACGAGCGTTATGACGAATCGATCGCGGCGCTCAATCCCCTGATCGCGGCCCAGGCCGACCATCCAGACTGGCGCCTACTCTACATGCGCGCGGTGGCGCTCGAGGAGAGCGGACGATGGCCGGAGGCCGAACGGGACCTCACCGCGGCCCTCAAGGAACGGCCCGACGAGCCGGAATTACTTAACTTTCTTGGGTATTCTTGGATTGATCGCGGCGAGAAACTGCCGGCGGCCATCGCCATGGTCCAGAAGGCGGTCGACCAGGACCCGCAATCGGGGGCGATGCTCGATTCGCTCGGCTGGGGTTATTACAGGAGCGGCGACTACAAGACCGCGGTCGACAAACTCGAGGCGGCCGTGGTCCTGGATCCTGGCGATCCGGACGTCAACAATCACCTGGGCGACGCCTATTGGCGTGTAGGACGCCGCACGGAGGCGCAGTTCCAGTGGCGCCGCGTGCTGACGCTCGAGCCGACGGCGAAGATTCGCGCCGAGGCGGAAGCCAAGCTGAAATCGGGCCTCGACGGAGCGCCCGTCCCCTCCCTGGTGGCCGGCCAATAGCCGAGCCGCCGGCGTTGCCCCAGGACGCATTCGCGCCGGCGAAGGTCAATCTGTTCCTGCATATCGGTCCGGTGGCCGGCGACGGCTACCACCCGATCTGCAGCCTGATGGTGTTCGCCGACCTCGGCGACCGCCTCGTGCTGACCCGTGGTGGCGGTCCGGCGCTCAGCATCGATGGCCCGTTCGGCGAGGGTCTCACCGCCGATGCGGGCAATCTGGTGGCCCGCGCGCGGGCAGCCGTTCTGACCCTGGCGCAGATCGACCTGCCGCCGTTTGAACTTGCCGTGACCAAGCGCCTGCCGCTGGCCTCGGGCCTGGGCGGCGGCTCCAGCGACGCCGCCGCCGCCCTGCGGCTGATCGACGGAGCGTTGAACCTCAATCTGGGCGCCGAAGCATTGGCCAAGATGGCCGAGAGCCTCGGCGCCGATGTTCCCGCCTGCCTGGCGGCGCGCCCGGTAGTGGCGTGGGGGCGCGGTCAGCGTCTGGAGGCGGCGCCTCCGATGCCGGCGCTTCCCGCCGTCCTGGTCAATCCAGGCGTCGCCGCGCCCACGGCGGAGATATTCGCCATCTTCGACAGATTGGAGGCCCGGGATGGGCGCCTCGATCCCGACCTCCCGCGCGCCTTTGAAACGCCCGGCGAGGTTGCGCAATTCCTGCTCGGCTGCAGCAACGACCTCGAGCCCGCGGCGTTGGCGCGCGACAGCGTCATCGGCGAGGTTCTCACTCTCCTGGGCGAACATTCGGAAACCTTGCTGGCCCGCCTGTCAGGCTCCGGCGCCACCTGCTTTGCCCTTTGCGCGACCGACAACGGGGCCGGGCGACTGGCCGCGCGCCTGCGCGAACTCAGGCCCGGGTGGTGGATAGAGCCATGCCAACTTGGCGGTCCGTGGACGGGGTCACGCGATGCTGGGGCGCCATCACCCGCAGCTAAAGCTGGTCTCTAGTTGAGTTGCGGGACGGCGAGGCTATCGCCAGCGTTACTCAGTGCGGCGCGTCGCTGTCGTATTGCATGGCGCCGGCGAGGTTGCCCTCGGTGTCCTCGAACCAGATCAGCGTGCCCACGGTCTCGATGTGGGTGGGCTGCATGACGATCTTGCCCCCAGCGGCCTCGACCGCGGCCAGGGTGGCTTTGACATCGTCCACCGCCATTGTGACTTCGAAGCCGAGCATTTTCGCGCCGGGCTTGATCTCGTGGCGCCCCTGCAAAGCGCCTCCGATTCCGGCGCCGTTGATCAGATAGAAGCCGGGCGGGCCCCAGGTCTCGAAACGCCAGCCGAAGACCGATTCGTAGAAGGCCTTGGCGCGCGGCACGTCGTCGGCGTTGATGCCGAAGTGGCGAACGGTTGCGGTCATCTGGGGCTCCCGGGTGAGGACGATGCTATCCTCACCCGATCTTACCTTTCAGGCGGGCTATCTGGCGACCCACTAGGACGTCTCAAGGGCCCGATTGCTGAACTCCGCCCGGCGCCCGTCAGGCCTGGACCACTTCTCCGTGCAGGTTGATGTCCAGACCCTCGCGCTCGACCTCTTCGCTGACCCGCAGGCCGATGGTCACCTTGATGGCCAGCAGGATGATGAAGGTGACGATGCCGCAGTAGAAGAAAGTCGCGGCGACGTCCTCGAGCTGCAGGATCATCTGGTGCGCGTTGCCGTCGATTAACCAGCCGCCCTTGGGCGCCCCGGAGGGGTTGATCAGCTTGCTGGCGAACATGCCGGTCATAAGCGCGCCGAGCGCCCCGCCGACGCCGTGGACGCCAAAGCAGTCCAGGGCGTCGTCGTAGCCGAAGGCCTTCTTCATGTGCACTGCCGAGAGATAGCAGACCGCGCCCGCGGCGAGGCCGATGATCAGCGCGCCGGTCGGATTGACGAAGCCGGAGGCCGGGGTAATCGCCACCAGGCCGGCGACGGCGCCGGAGACCATGCCGAGCACGGAGGGTTTCTTGGCGATCACCCACTCCGCCGCCATCCAGGCCAGAGCCGCCGCGGCCGTGGCGATCTGCGTCGCGACCATGGCCATGCCGGCATTGACGTTGGAGGTCAGCGCCGACCCGGCGTTGAAGCCAAACCAGCCGACCCACAATAGCGAGGCGCCGATAACGCTGTAGACGAGATTGTGAGGGGCCATGTTCTCTGTGCCGAGCCCCTTGCGCTTACCCAGCATCAGCGCCGCCACAAGTCCGGCCGTTCCGGCGTTCAGGTGCACGACCGTGCCGCCGGCGTAGTCGAGCGCGCCGGCCGTCCCCAACCAGCCGCCGCCCCACACCCAGTGCGCGATGGGGCAGTAGACCAGCAGCAACCAGGCGCCCATGAACACCAAGAAGGCCGAGTACTTCATCCGGTCGGCCAAAGCCCCGGCGATCAGGGCCGGGGTGATGATCGCGAAGGTCATCTGAAACATCATGTAAACCGACTCCGGGATCGTCGGAGCCAGCGTGCTGGTCGCGTTGAGGCCCAGAGGCGCCAGCATCACGTATTTGAAATCGCCGATGTATTTGCCTGAGCCTGTGAAGGCGATCGAATAGCCGATGATCATCCACAAGACGGTGATCACGCAGGTCGCGCCGAAGCTCTGGGCGACGGTGGCGAGGATATTCTTCTTGCGCACCATGCCGGCGTAAAACAGCGCCAGGCCGGGGATGGTCATCATCAGCACCAGCACCGAGGAGGTCAGCATCCAGGCGGTGTCGCCGGAGTCGATCTTGGGCGCCGGGGTGGCGGCAGGCGCAGCCGCCGCAGGCGTCGCCGCCGCAGCCGCGGCGGGTGTTGCACTGGGGGCGGCCGACTGCGCCGACGCGGCGGCCGGCGCGGCTGGCGGCGGCATCGGAGCGGCGGTCTGGGCGGCGCCGGCGATCGGCGCGCCGACGATCATCGCGACCAGCGCAAATCCCGCGAGGCGCCGCAGCGCTGTTGGCTTCATTGTCGTTGTTTCCCTTGCCATCATGGGTTTTTCTAAAGAGCCGCTGAGCCGGTCTCGCCGGTTCGGATGCGAACCGCGTCCTCGACGTTGAGGACGAAAATCTTGCCGTCGCCGATCTTGCCGGTGGCGGCGGCGGCCTTGATCGCCTCGACCGCTCCGGCAACGCCTGCGTCGTCGACGACCGCTTCGAGCTTCACCTTGGGAACAAAGTTCACCTGGTATTCCGCGCCCCGGTAGATCTCGGTCTGGCCCTTCTGGCGGCCATAACCCTTGACCTCGGTGATCGTCAGGCCCTCGACGCCCGCGGCCATCAGCGCCTCTCTGACCTCGTCGAGCTTGAAGGGTTTGACGATTGCAATGATCAGTTTCATCGGCCGGTGACCTCCCGCGCGCCATCTCGCAGCAGGACCCTTAAGCGAGAGTCGGTCGGCCGATGACGGTTCGGGCCGGGAGCCGGGTGGTTTGCGCCGCGCCGCACAATTTCTAGGCGCCCGTCATCGAAAGGGCCCGAAATTTAGGCAATGCCTCTTTCGGTCGCCCAGCCGATGGGGTGCTGATCACGAACCCGTTACCAGCGGCAACTCCGAGGGCCGCAGACGGTTTTCATCGGAGCCGGGCCCTCGCTGCTCGGCCAGCAAGGAACAATTGCCATGTATTCCATTCGTACGCTTGGGGCCGCCATCGCCGCGGTCGCCCTGGTCACCGTCCCCACGATGGGCTTGTGCGCCACCCAAGACACGATGACGCCAGCTGACCGCGACGCCGCGGCCGGCCAGACCGCCACCCAGCCGATGACGCCTTCCGCCAGTGGCGCGGCGACCGACGCCAGCGGAGCAATGCCGCAATCCACCCCGATGCCCGATCAGGCCGGGGCGCCCGGCACGGTCACCGATATGGTGACGACCAACGGACCAGTGCCCGACACGCGCGCCAACCGTGCAAAGTATGGTCGACCGATGTCCAATGCCGGTAAGAGAACCGCGCCGGCCGGCAACTGATCACGCGAGGGCCGGAGGCGGATATGGCGCCGGCGCCTCCGGCCTGGACCATTCAGCTTTGTAAGGAATATCCATGAAACGCGCCCCGATGTTGGCCGCCGCGGCCTCGACAGCATTGATAGCTCTGGCGGCGGCGACATTTGCCGATGGCCAGGCGACCGCTACCGCCCCGGCCGAAGCGGCGCCGCCAGCTTCCGCGCCAGCCCCCGTCCCCGGCAGTGTTCCGGCCCCTCCCCATCTGGTCGCAGCGGGCGACATGGACGCGACCCTGAAGAACTCTCCCGATTTCACCATCCTGGTGAAGGCCCTTGATGCGACCAATCTGTCGGGCGTCCTAAGGACGACGCCGGACCTGACCCTGTTCGCTCCCACCGACGAGGCTTTCCGCGCCCTGCCGCCGGGACAGTTGGCCGAATTGCTGATGCCGAAGAACGCCGCGGTCCTGCAGAAGGTGCTGACCTATCACCTGGTCCATCTCGATCTCGATTCCAGCAAGATCAAGGGCGCCAAGGGCCCGGTGGAAAGCGTCGAGAAGGGCAAGCTGCAGATCGATGGCAGCAGCCAGCCGCTGATGGTCAATAACGCCGACATTATCCAGGCCGACGTCCACGCGACCAACGGGGTCATCCACGTGGTCGACAAGGTGCTTGTCCCCGCTGACGTCACTCTGCCCAGCGCAAACGCCGCGGCCCCAACCAGCGCTCCGGGCTGACCCTCGGCTTGATGGACGCCCTGGCGGGTCCTATAGCTCCGCCGGCTGTTTGCACCGCGCGCCGGTCCAAATCCCGCCATGGTCGAGAAAAAACCGCTGTCGTTTCAGGATATGATCCTGCGCCTCCATGGCTATTGGAGCGCGAGGGGCTGCGTAATTCTTCAGCCGTACGATGTCGAGGTCGGGGCGGGCACCCTGCATCCGGGGACCATTTTTGGCGTGCTCGGATCGAAGCCTGGACGCATTGCTTACGTTCAGCCGGCCAGACGCCCCGCTGACGGCCGCTTTGGCGACAACCCCAACCGGCTGCATCAGCATCACCAGTACCAGGTGTTGCTGAAGCCTAATCCCGACGACATGCAGGCGCTGTACCTGGGTTCGCTCGAAGCGCTCGGCATCGATCTTGGACTGCACGATATCCGCTTTGTCGAGGATGACTGGGAAAATCCCACGGTCGGCGCTTGGGGGCTTGGCTGGGAGCTGTGGTGCGATGGCATGGAAATCGGCCAGTACACCTACTTTCAACAGGTCGGCGGCATCGACGTCTTTCCCGTGGCCGGCGAGATAACCTATGGACTGGAGCGGCTTGCGCTCTACGTCCAGGGCGTAGAGAGCGTTTACGATCTGGCGTTCAACGACCCGCAAAGCCCGGATTTCAAGACCTATGGCGACATCTTTCTCGAGAACGAGCGCCAGTTTTCCGCGTTCGAACTGGAAGTCGCCGACGTCGAGGTGCTCAAGCGACAATTCGAAGACATGGAGGCGGCGGTAAGCCTGATCCTTTCGGCGACGGGCCGGCAGGGTCAGGTTCTGGCCCTTCCGGCCTACGACCACGTTCTCAAGGCCTCACACCTGTTCAATCTCTTGGACGCGCGGGGGGCCATCGCCGTGGCCGAACGCCAAAGCTACATCGCTCGGGTACGTGACTTGGCCAGGGCCTGCGCCCAGGCCTGGACCGAGCGTCCGGCCGCGACGGGCTGATCCATGCCACAGTTTCTGCTCGAGCTGCTCTCCGAGGAAATTCCCGCGCGCATGCAACCGGGCGCCGCGCGCGACCTCGAACGCCTGGCGCGAGATCATCTCGCCAGGGTCGAGCTGGCGTTTGAAGGCTTGACCGTGTTTGCCGGGCCCAGGCGCCTGACACTGGTGGTCGAGGACCTGCCGGCAGCCAGAGCCCATCGCGTCGAGGAGCGAAAGGGCCCGCGCGTCGGGGCCCCCGAAAGCGCCCTGGAAGGGTTCCTGCGGTCCGCCGGGGTTGCGCGCGAGGCGTTGACGCAGCGGGACGGAAGCTATTTCGCGCGCCTTGAACGTCCAGGGCGACCGACCGCCGAAGTCCTCGGCGAAATGGTCGAAGCGCTTGTGCGATCGTTTCCGTGGCCAAAGTCGATGACCTGGGGGACGGGCGCTCTGCGATGGGTGCGCCCACTGCGCCGCATTCTTTGCCTCTTCGACGGCGTCGTCGTCGCCCTTTGCGTCGACGGCGTGGCCAGCGGCGATCTTACCGAAGGACACCGCTTCATGGGCTCGCGAGAGCCGTTCCCGGTTCGCGATTTCGACGACTATCGCCAGGGCCTTGCTCGCAACTTCGTTGTCCTGGAGGCGGCCGAGCGCAGGCGCCGCATCCTCGACGGGGCCCGCTCTCTGTGCGCCTCGCGTGGGCTGGAGCTGGTCGAAGACGAGGGGTTGGCGGACGAAGTGACTGGCCTGGTCGAATGGCCTCAGCCGCTGCTGGGTGACATGGACCTTGAATTTCTCAGCCTTCCCCGCGAGGTGATCGGCGCCTCGATGCGCACGCATCAGCGATATTTTTCGCTCTCGGCGCCCGGCGCCGAAGGGCTCGCGCCTCACTTCATCACCGTGGCCAATATCGAAGCGGCCGACGGCGGGGCTCTGATCGCGGCCGGCAATGCGCGGGTGCTCAAGGCGCGGCTAGGCGATGCGCGGTTCTTCTGGGACGAGGATCAAAGGACCAGTCTGGAAAACCGACTGGAAAAGCTCAAGGGCGTGACCTTTCACGCCGGTCTTGGAAGCCTCTTCGAGCGCTCCGTCAGGATGGAGGCCCTGGCCCGCGCGATTGCTCCGCTGGTTGGAGCGGATGCGGATATGGCGGGCGGCGCGGCGCGGCTGGCCAAGGCCGATCTGGCCAGCGGCATGGTCGCCGAGTTTCCGGAGCTCCAAGGCGTAATGGGCGGCTATTACGCGCGGGCCGAGGGGCTGGACGACGCCATCGCCCAAGCCATAGCGCAGCAGTACAAGCCGCAGGGACCGCGTGACAGTCTTCCGGTCGGCCCGGTCCCGGTCGCCGTGGCGCTGGCCGACAAGGTCGACACCCTGGTCGGCCTGTTCGAGATCGGCGAAAAGCCCACCGGCTCGCGGGACCCCTTCGCTTTGCGGCGGACGGCGCTTGGCGTCATCCGCATAGCCATCGACAGCGGCGCCAGGCTGCCTCTGCGTTCGATCCTGGCCTATGCCGGCGTCGGCTGCGCCGTCTCGGTGGTCAGGAACATGGCCAAGTCGCGGCTGAATAATCTGACCTATAAGCAGGCCATCGCCGACTTCGCCGATCCGGCCAGTGAATTCGCGGCCGCCGATTGGCTCGAGCGCCATTTCGAAGCCCTTCACACCGCTGGGCCCGCCGCGGCGTTGGCCTTTTGGCGGGGCAGCGGAGACGCGGCCTGGATCGAGGAAATTCTCGCCTTCCTGGCCGACCGCCTCAAGGTGTTGCTTCGCGAACAGGGCCGCAGACACGACCTGGTCGATGCGGTTTTCGCCCTGGGCGACGACGACTTGGCCCGCGTTGTCGCCCGGATCGACGCGCTGGCCGGCTTCCTGGAAAGCGGGGAGGGGGCCAACCTGCTCGCCGGCTATCGGCGCGCGGCCAACATCCTCACCGCCGAATCCCGCAAGGGGCCGCTGCCCGAGGGTCCGCCCGTTTTGCTGGCTGGATCGAGCGCGCCGGAAATCGCTCTCCTGGAGGCCCTCGGGACCGCCTTGCCGCTGTTGGACCGCGCGCTTGCCAGAGATGATTTCACCAAGGCCATGGGTGCGCTTGCCGCCCTGCGACAGCGGCTCGACGCCTTTTTCGACAAGGTTCTGGTGAATTCTCCCGATGCTGGCGAACGCGACAATCGCCTCAGGCTGCTCCTCCAGGTCGGCGCGGCGATGGGGCGGGTCGCGGACTTCTCGATGGTTACCGGCTAGGAGAGGGGCCAATGGCCAGCCAACCCCTTGCATCCACCCGCTGGGTCTACGCCTTTGGCGGTGGCGCGGCCGACGGCGACGCAACCATGCGGGCGCTCTTGGGGGGCAAGGGCGCCAACCTGGCGGAAATGTCCAGCCTGGGCCTGCCGGTGCCACCGGGCTTCACCATCACCACCGAAGCCTGCAATCATTACTACGCCCAGCAGAGCGCCTTCCCCCCTGAATTAGCCGCTCAGGTTGCCGACGCTCTGGCCGCGGTCGAGCGCCTGACCGGCAAACGGTTCGGCGATGCGACCAATCCTCTGCTGGTTTCCGTGCGATCGGGCGCGCGCGCCTCGATGCCTGGGATGATGGACACCGTCCTCAACCTGGGTCTGAACGATGAGACCGTCGAGGGACTGGCCAACCTTGCCGGCGATCGCCGGTTCGCCTTCGACAGCTATCGCCGGTTCATCCAGATGTACGCCAACGTCGTCCTGGGTCTCGATCACCAGATCTTCGAAGAGATACTCGACGATCGCAAGGACGTGCTGGGCGTCAGCGAGGACACCGCGCTCGCCGCCCAGGACTGGCAAGGGGTCGTTGACGAGTACAAGGCGGCCGTCGAGCGGGAAATTGGCGCGGCCTTTCCACAAGATCCGCAGGACCAGTTGTGGGGCGCGATTGGCGCGGTGTTCGCCAGCTGGATGAACGATCGGGCCAGCTTTTATCGGCGGATGCACGACATCCCCCAATCGTGGGGCACCGCCGCCTCGATCCAGTCGATGGTGTTTGGGAACATGGGCGATACCAGCGCCACCGGGGTCGCATTCACGCGCGATCCCTCTACCGGTGAGCATCATCTCTACGGGGAATTCCTGATCAACGCCCAGGGTGAGGATGTCGTCGCCGGTATCCGCACGCCGCAAGCGCTGACGCGCGCCTCACGCGAAGCGATGGGCGACAGGCTCGCCTCGATGGAAGAAGCGATGCCCGAGGTGTTCGCTCAGTTTCGCCAAGTGGTTGAACGGCTTGAAACCCACTACCTGGACATGCAGGACATTGAATTCACCGTGGAACGCGGCCGGTTGTTTCTGTTGCAGACCCGCAACGGCAAACGCACCGCCAGGGCGGCGCTGAAGATCGCCGTGGATCTGGCCGGTGAAGGCCTGATTTCGCGCGAGCGGGCGGTTCTGCGCATAGACCCGGCGTCTCTCGATCAGCTTCTTCATCCGACGATCGATCCTGGCGCGAAGCGCGACGTCATCGCCACGGGCCTGCCGGCCTCTCCGGGAGCGGCGACCGGGAAGATTGTGTTCACCGCCGAGGCCGCCGAGCGCCAGGGAGGAGCCGGCGAGGCGGTCATTCTGGTGCGCGAGGAAACCTCGCCCGAAGACATTCGCGGCATGGACGCGGCCCGGGCCATCGTCACGGCCCGCGGTGGAATGACCAGCCACGCCGCCGTTCTCGCCCGTGGGATGGGCCGGCCCTGTGTGTCAGGAGCCGGCGAAATTCGTCTGGATGTCCGCGCCGGTGAAATGTGGGCAGGTGGCCGGACCTTCCGCTCCGGCGATGTGATCACCGTCGATGGCTCGACCGGCGAAGTACTGGCGGGGGCGGTCACGATGATCGAGGCGGAGCTCTCCGGGGACTTCTCCGTGCTCATGAGTTGGGCGGACGCCGCGCGGCGGCTGAAGGTACGCGCCAACGCCGAAACGGCGCCGGAGGCTAAGATTGCGCGCCAATTCGGCGCCGAAGGCATCGGCCTGGTCCGCACCGAACACATGTTCT
>DATCCB010000017.1:0-15398 GCA_036511515.1 Caulobacteraceae bacterium
GCCTTGCGCCCCTTCCGTCACGGCGCTGACCGCGCCGCGCCACCTTCCCCGCTGCGCGGGGCAGGAGTTTTCTAAAATCCTCACCCGCGCAGCGGGGGAGGGGGACCGCCGGTGCAGCCGGTGGTGGAGGGGGCGCAAGGCGGCGATCAACCTGATCGCCGAGCCGGGCGGTGATCGAGTCGGTCAGTCCTCGATCATGCGCCGCCGGCCGCGGTTGAAGCGGCGCACCCACGGCCGGAAATCAACACCTCGAGTCGCTCGATCAACCTCGCCGCCACGCAGGGCTTGATCTGGACGACCAGGCCCGGAAAGCGGGCCGCCAGGGCAGGCGGAAGACCCACGCCCGTCTGGAGGATCATGGGAATGCCGTGGCCTGCAAGAACTTCCACGAGCGGGGTGCAATCCCCGTCCACCAGATTTACGTCCAGAATCGCCGCCACGACGGTCCGGGTCGCGAGCAGGGCCAGGGCTTCTTCGACGCTTGCGGCCGGGCCGACGACTTCCCCGCCGGCATCCTCGATCGCCAGGGCCAGGTCCATGGCGATGAAGGGCTCATCCTCGGCGACGAATACAGAGGCGCGATTCAACACTGAAACTGGCCCCGCCGCGATTGAAACCGCCGAACTTTCATCAACCACTCAAAGCGCCAAACGTTCCGTCTTCGCCGAGATGGCGACGACCAGGCCGTCTGGATTCCAGCGGAAAACCAAGTCTCCGGCGAATTGGCCGTTGACGCTTCTGCGGGCCAACACGCTGCCGAACCCCTCGTGTTCGGGCGCAGCGGTGATGGGGGGTCCGCCGCGCTCTTCCCATAACAGGGAGAGGCGTCCGTTCATCGCCTTCCATGAAATGTGGACGCGACCGCCGGGAACCGAGAAGGCGCCATACTTGGCCGCGTTCGTCGCCAGCTCATGCACGACGAGCGCGAGGTTGGTAAGGGCGTCGGCGCCGACCGGGATCTCCGGACCATCGATCTGGGCCCGTGCGTCCTCTCCCGTTATCGCCGGATCGTTGTAGGGCGAGAGAACCGCCCTGATTAATTGGCCCAAGGTCGTCTCGTGCTTGGCGGCCTTATCTGCCGGTCCCCTGGGCCTGATCAGCTGGTGAGCGCTGGCAAGCGCGCCCAGCCGGCCGTGAATGGTGTCGGCCATGCCCTTGGTCGTGGTCGCGGACCTGGCGCTCAGCGTCACCATTCCGCCGACGATGGCGAACAGGTTTTTCACCCGGTGATCCAGTTCCCCCAGGACGAGCCCTTGCTGTTCCTCGTGACGTTTGCGCTGGCTGACATCGAGGAAGATCACGCCGAGCCTCGGAAGACCTTGATCCTCGAAGCGAAAGGCGAACAACTCCAGCGTCCGCCCATGCGATGCCAGGTCCCGCTCGAAACGGATCGGGTCTCCCGTCGCCATGACCTTGTCATAGATATCGAACCATTCCTGCGGCTCGTCGGGAAACACTTCCCGAATGGTCTTGCCGACGACGTCGCCGACGCCGGTTTGCCTCTCGAACCCGGGATTGGCGACGAGGTAGCGGAAGTCGCTTAGCCCGCCGGGGCGAGTCTCCAGCTTTTCAAGCGTGCAGAAGCCCTCGTCGATGAACTCGAAGAGCATCCGAAATCTCGCGTCGCTCGCGCGAACGGTTTCCTGCGCCGCTTGGCGCTCGGTCTCGTCGATGAAGGTGAGGACCACGCCGTCGATCACGTGATCGATGGTGCGGTACGGACGCAGGCGCAGGGTAAAGGTCATGCGCCTATCTTGAAGCGACACTTGGCGTTCGATCATGGTGAGCTTGCGCAGCACGGTTCTCACGTCGCGTTGCAGGTCGGCATAGTCCAGCAGCGTCACCACCTCGGTGATCGGCCGGCCGATGTCGGCGTCGCGGACGTGGAAGATTTCAGTGACGCCTGGGGTGAAGCTCTTCACTCGCAGATGCGCGTCCAGGAACAGAGTCGCGATCTCGGTGCTCTCGAGCAGGTTTTTGAGATCGCTGTTCGCACGGGTCAACTGCTCGTTCTTGCTGACCATCTCGGCGTTGATTGTCTGTATTTCTTCGTTAATCGACTGCATTTCCTCTTTGGCGGTCTCCAGTTCCTCATTCGAAGATTGAAGCTCTTCGTTGACGGATTGGTGCTCTTCGTTCGATGACTTCAGCTCCTCATTCGAAGTTTCCAGCTCATCGACGGTCGATTGGAGTTGCGCCCTGGTCGTTATCAGTTCCTTCTCGAGCAACATCGACGTGTCGGTGGACTTCGGGTCCCGCCGGGACGCCGACGCGCCCGGCGCACCCGAAGCGCCTGCATCTTGAAAGGCGAGAACGATCAGGCCGGCGTCCGGTCCGTGATCGGCCAACGGTTCGGCGATCAGGGTGACCAGGCGCGAGCGGCCATCGATTCGGACCGGCACATTTTCATGCCGGGCGGCCGCCTTGGAGGCTTTGGCGTCCCTGAGCGCCGCGCGAACCGGCGGCCGGAGGGCTTTGCGCAGGATGTCGAACAGGGCGAAGCTCGGCGCCCCTGCCGAGAGTTCCAAGTACTGACCGATCGCCGGACCGGAAAAGCGCACGATCTGTTCATTTGCATCGATGACCACATGCGCAGGGGTGTACCTCTCCATTACCCTGCGGGCGCCCCGATCGATCCGGTCGTCCGCCCGCTTCGGCGGCCCCTCGGGCGCCGGGTGCGTCCCCGGCCTTCGGCCGACGTTGGGTAGACCGGGAAGCAGCGTGCCTTCGACCTCCCGCCTGTGAAAGATCCGATGCTTCTTGTCCTGGACCTCGAACAGCTTGGTGGTGCGAGAGACAGACTCCGATGAGCCCAGGAACAGCGCCCCCCCCGGCTTGAGCGCATAGTGAAAGGTCCGCATCACGCGGTCCTGCATGGCGGCGTCGAGGTAGATCAGCAAATTGCGGCACGAGATCAGATCGAGCTTGGAGAACGGCGGGTGCTTGATGATGCTGTGGACCGAAAAGACGCACATCTCGCGGATTTCCGGAACGACGCACACGTCGTCGCCCTGGTCGGTGAACCATCGCTCCATGCGCTCGGTGGAAAGTCCCGCCACCGGTCGGCGGTAGCGGCCGAGCCTGGCGACCGCGATCGCCCGATCATCGATGTCGGTGCCGAAAATCTGCACCTTCGGCCTGTGCCGCCGCCCGGTCATCGCTTCGCGCAGCAGGATCGCCAGGCTGAAAGCCTCCTGCCCCGTCGCACAGGCCGGGACCCAGACGCGAATATCGTCGTCGGCCCCTTTTTTTGAGGCTAAATCCTTCAGCACCGTTGCGTCCAAGGCGGCGAACGCGGCTGAATCGCGAAAGAACTCGGTCACGCCGATCAGCAGTTCGCGAAATAGCTGGTCCAGTTCTTCGGGCTGACTGTGATAGCGCTCGATGTAGGCCTGAGGCGTATCTACCTGGAGCAGTTGCATCCGGCGCTGGAGCCGCCGAACGAGCGTTTTTTCCTTGTATTCGCTGAAATCGTAGCCGCTTCGCACCCGCAGCGCCGCCATGATCGTCAGCAAGTGCGAGCCAGCGTCCTTGCGGGCGCCGTCGTCGTCCTTGCTCGGGGCGACGCCTTTGAGATGCTTTTGATGGGCGATCAGCTTGGCCGGGATCGCCTCGACCGCGAGCACTTCATCGACCTGACCCGTAGCGGTCGCGCTGAGCGGCATTCCGGGCAGTGCGTGGTGGCCGAACTCGGCCTGGGCCAGGGTCAGGCCGCCGCGCTCCTTGATGGTGGCCAGTCCCAGCGAACCGTCGCTGCCAGTCCCGGCGAGGATAACTCCGACTGCGTTCTCGCCCTGGTCGTGCGCCAGCGACTGAAAGAAGGTGTCGATGGGCCGCCGGCTTTCGCGCGGCGGCGCGGGCCGCGCGACCCGTAAGCGTCCGCCGTTCATCGTCAGCGTGGAGTCGGGGGGGATGACGAAGACGCAGTTGGCCGTGACTTCCACGCCGTCGGCGGCCTCGATTACTGTCATCGGGGTCGATTTGGCGAGCAGTTCGACCAACATGCTCTTGTGGTCCGGGGAGAGGTGCTGGACCAGCACAAAAGCCATGCCGCTGTCCGCGGGCGTATTGGCGAAGAAACTCTTGAAGGCTTCGAGGCCGCCGGCCGAGGCGCCGATGCCGACGATCAGGAGCATGTTGGGGCGGCCATGGTCACGCGCCCGCTCCGGCCCCGCGACAGGGCTTGGCGATATGTGCTCCGGCGGATCTGATTGCCATGTAGGCGCCCAGGGCTACGTCAATTCGCACCTTGCACCAACAAACCTGGGATCGCGAATCAGCACGAAACCGAGAGCCAAGCCCGATCAACAGAGGAGCGGTTCACGCGCCGGGTTGGGCGCGTTCTGACCGCATGCTGAAGACCGCGGTCTGGGGCGCAATCCAATCCTGTTCGATGAAATCACGCAGGGTGTAGGCCCGGGTCAAGGCCTCATCACTCGCCGCCCGCCAAATGTCGCAAACGCCTTTGGCGGACGGATCGCTTCGCTCCGCCATCTGCCGGCAGAACTCGGCGCGTTCATGCAAGATCCGCTCCGCCGAGCGCATGACTACTTCCATCTCATCGAACTGGGCCGCAGCCATGGCTTCGGCCGTGTAGAGGTGTCCGATGTGGCAGGCATACTTGACGATGGGGCCGATCGCCGAGCGCCGCAGGGCGCCGCCGCAATCTGGGCAGGTCACGGTGATTGGGCGGTCAAATTCACTGCCGTTGATACCGTCTTGGCCGTTCTGAGGGGCCGCTGGGTGGGGATTGATCGTCACGACGCCTTCCTTTTCCTTGACCAAACGCGTGAGCAGCGCGGGAATTTCGCCTAACCCCACGCAATAGTCGAGATCGACGTGCGTCGCGGCGCTTCGCGGCATGTCCGGATTGGCGGCGTCGTCCGGATCCTGCACGATAGCGACCCCGCCTCGCCGCTTGATCTCATAAAGACCGGCCGTTCCGTCGTTGAGATTGCCTGTGAGGACAATCCCGATCACCGCCGGCCCAAAACTCTCCGCGGCGCTGCGGAACAGTGGATCTATCGCGGGCCTGGCCCAGTTCTCCTTAGGTCCCCGCGTGAGCCGAATGCGACCGTCGAACACCATCATATGGCGGTCCGGCGGCGCCACGTAGATCTGGCCGGGCCGGATCTCTTCCCCGTCTTCGCCGTGCTTGGCCGGGGTGACCCCCGCAGCGTTCAGCAGGGCGGGGAGCTCGCTGGGAAGAGCGCCGATATGCAGCACGATCAATATCGGCGCGGGAAGGGGGCTCGTCAGCTCCGCTACAAGGCAGCGCAATGCCGCGACGCCCCCGGCCGAAGCGCCGATCACGACTAGGCAGGGAGATTCCATAAGAACCCATCGGTCAGCCGGCTTCAGGATGGCTCCGGCGGGAAATACAACGCGCGAGACCTGACAAGGACGCAGCGCGCGCTTTCATCTGGGTGGCTGGCGAGGAGGAGGCCGCTCGAGGGGGCTCGCGCAAGCCGGTGATTGTCCCTATTCTATAGGGTGTCATGGCCATTCAAGATCACACCCGCCTGCGCCCCTGGCGCTCCATAGACCGTCGCGTCTCGCGCCAGATTCACGTCGGATCGGTGCCGGTGGGCGGCGATGCGCCGATCACCGTGCAGTCGATGACCAACACCATCACCGGCGATGCGGCGGCCACGATCGAGCAGATCCGCCAGCTCGAGGAAGCCGGCGCCGATATCGTGCGCGTGTCCTGTCCCGACGAGGACGCCACGACGGCCTTCAAGACCATCGCCAAGGCCGCGCGCGTGCCGCTCGTGGCCGACATCCATTTTCACTACAAGCGGGGTATCGAGGCCGCGCAGGCCGGGGCGGCCTGCCTGCGCATCAATCCCGGCAACATCGGCTCGCCGGCGCGGGTGCGGGAGGTGATCTCGGCCGCCCGCGACCATGGCTGTTCCATGCGCATCGGCGTCAACGCCGGTTCGCTCGAGCGGGAGCTTCTGGAGCGCTATGGCGAACCCTGCCCCCAGGCAATGGTCGACAGCGCCCTCGGCCACGCGCGCATCCTGCAGGATCACGACTTCCACGAATTCAAGATCAGCGTGAAGGCCTCCGACGTTTTCATGACCGTCGCCGCCTATCAGATGTTGGCCGAGGCCATCGACTGCCCGCTGCATCTGGGCGTGACGGAGGCCGGCGCCCTGCGCTCTGGCACCATCAAGTCGGCCATCGGCATGGGCAGCCTGCTGTGGGCCGGGATCGGCGACACCATCCGCGTCTCGCTCGCCGCCGATCCGGTCGAGGAGATCAAGGCCGGCTTCGATATCCTCAAGTCGCTGGGCCTGCGTCATCGCGGGGTGAACATTATCGCCTGCCCCTCGTGCGCTCGGCAGGGTTTCAACGTCATCGATACGGTCAACACCCTTGAGGCGCGCCTCAATCATATAACCACGCCGATGAGCCTCTCGATCATCGGCTGCGTGGTCAATGGACCGGGCGAAGCGCTGATGACCGACGTCGGCTTCACCGGCGGTGGGGCCGGCGCCGGCATGGTCTATCTGGCGGGCAAAGCCCATCACAAGATGGGCAACGCCGGCATGGTCGATCACATCGTCGAACTGGTCGAGGCCAGGGCCGCCGAGATCGACGCCGCGGCGGCCGGTGCCGGCCAGAGCCTGCAGGCGGCGGAATAGGTCTCTAACGCGGGCCTTGCGCGGCGAGCGCCGGGCTGTTTAGGTCGCCACCACACTTTGACCGGAGAAAATATCATGTCCGCCGATGGCGACTGGAAAACCACGATCAATTCGCCCATGGGCGTTCAGGAAGGCACGCTGACGCTGAAGACCAGCGGCGATACCCTTACTGGTCAAATGGTTGGCCGAATGGGTTCGCAGGACATTTCAGGCAAGGTCGACGGCGATACACTCACCTGGTCGGCTTCGATCACCACGCCATTCCCAATGACCCTAGAATTCACCGTCACCGTCGAAGGTGACAAGATGAGCGGCTCGGTGAAGGCGGGCTCCTTCGGCTCTTCGCCGCTGACGGGCGTGCGGGCCTGAGACTGATTGCCTCCCTTCCCTTAAACGGGAGGGACGAAGGGTGACCCAAACGCTGGTGTCGGCCTGGACGAGCGCCAAGCGGCGTCTCGAGACCGCCGGCGTCGAGGGTCCGGTGATCGATGCGCGTCTTTTGGTAGAGGCGGCGGCCGAGGCGACCCGGGCCGACATCATCGCCGATCCGCACCGGGCGCTTACCCCCGATCAGGCGCTCACGCTCGAGGCCTATCTGGCGCGCCGCGAAGCGCGCGAGCCGGTCAGCCATATCCTGGGCCGCAAAGGCTTCTGGAAAATCATGCTGGCCGTGACACCCGGCGTTCTCACCCCAAGGCCCGATACCGAAAGCCTGCTGGACGCGGTGCTGCCCGCCTTCGCTGAAGATCGCAGTTTCTCGGTCCTCGACCTGGGTGTCGGGTCTGGCGCGATTTTGTTGGCCATACTCGCCGAGCGGCCTGGTGCGAAGGGTCTGGGTGTCGACATCTCGGAGGACGCGCTGGCCGTGGCCAGGGAGAACGCCGCCAACCTGGGGCTTGCGGGGCGCACGGGGCTGTTGCGCGGCGATTGGACCGCCGGGCTCGAGTCTGAGAGTTTCGACCTTGTGGTGTCCAATCCGCCCTACGTGGCCAGCGGCCAGATCGCCGATCTGGCGCCCGAAGTCCGCGACCACGAGCCCCGGCTCGCCATCGACGGCGGCCCTGACGGTCTGGCGGCCTATCGCGAGCTGGCGCCGCAGATTCTCCGCGTTCTGCGCCCGGCCGGTCGGTTCGCGGTGGAGTTTGGCGAGGGGCAGCGGCAGGCGGTCACAGACCTGTTTACCAGAGCCGGCGCCTGTGATCTGACGGTGGTCAACGATCTGAGCGGACATGAGCGCGTGCTCGCCGGCGCCAAGAAAGCACTTGAGAACTGGGCTCCAAGCGGCTAGATCAAGGGCGTCTCCGCCAAATCGCTGGAAAACGGGCCGGGGCGCCCGCCCGATCGCAGGCTCCGCCCACTCAAATTTCCGTCGAAGCGGCCGACCAAACCCTCGCCAACGTACGCGTTTCGCCTGACAGCGGAGGCGGGGAACAAAGGCTCATTGAATACCATCACGGGCTAGCGACGCCCCCGGACACACCAAAGCCGCAAGCCGCCGCAATCCGATCGTCGGGCCGCCCGGCGCGTGCAACAGGTTCAAGAAAAACATGAGAGACTTCAAGGGAATGAAGCGTCAGCGTGGACGCAACCGCAATGGCGGCGGCGGTAGCGGCGGGGGCGGGCGACCGCAGCACAACACCAACCGCGCGTTTGATTCCAATGGTCCCGATGGCGTCAAGGTTCGCGGCGCCGCGCAGCACGTTTATGAAAAATACCAACAGCTTGCCCGTGACGCGCACACCGCCGGCGACCGGGTGGTGGCGGAAAACTACCTCCAGCACGCGGAGCATTACTTCCGGGTGATGCGCGCCATGCAGCCTCAGCGCCCGCTTTCGGAGATCGTCGGGCGCGACCAGTTTGTCTCTGGCTTCGACATCGATTTCGAGGACGAGAATGGGGCGGGTGAAAACGCCGGCGCCGAGAGTGACGGTGAGACGCGCGAAAATGGCGCCGACCGCACCGAACGCTTCGAGCAACGCCGGGACGAGCGGCCCCGCGACGACTATCGTCAGGCGGACCAACGTCCGCGCGATGATCGGGGTTCTGCCGAGCGCCCGCAAAACGATCGACCGCAAAGCCAGAGGCCGTCCGGTGAGCCGCAGGCCAGCCGATTCGCCGACGAGCGCGCGGGGCGGGCCAATCGCGACGATCGCCCCCACTATAATCGCGACGAACGCGCGCCGCGTTTCGATCGCGATGACAGGCCGGACCGCGACAGTCTGAACGCTGTCGAACCGCAGCCGTCACCGGTTGTCGCCACCCAGCCTGTGCAGGCCGAAACGCGGGTTTTGCGCGCGGACGACGGCGAGGTGAACAATGCGCCGGCCTTTCTTCAGGTCCGACCGGTCGAGGCGCGGGCGCCGGCTGCCGGCGATGCCGGCGCTCGCCGCCGTCGTCCACCCAGGACTGTCGAGGCGCCGGTCGCCGGTACAGCCCCGCCCGAGACCGAAGAGGCCTGAAGCGCGGGACCCGCGCGTGGACCTTACTGCTGCTGCTGCAGCAGCTGATCCAGCGCCGCGGAGGACGGCAGGCGTTGGCCGGTGCTGGAAATCAGCGGGCGCACGGTGCGCGTGAACTCAGAACCGACCGCTTCGGCGCTGCCTTCACGCACCGAGACGGCCACGGTCAACTCACTGGCGGCTTCCCCCTTGTAGACGCCGCGCGAAGGTGGCGCGTCGGCGTAGTCCCGGCCGATGGCGACGCAGATGTGTCGTTCGCCCGCGGCGATGTTGTTGGTGGGATCCAGACCGATCCAACCCAACGATGGCAGGAACACCTCAACCCAGGCATGGGTGGCGTCCGGATCGGACCGATCGCCCGCCGAACGGTCGGTGAATAGATACCCTGACACGTAGCGAGCGGGCACACCCCAGGAACGGGCGATGGCGATCATCACATGGGCGAAATCCTGGCACACGCCGCTGCCGGCCTCCAGGGCATGATCGATCGGACTATCGACTGCCGTAACGCCGGTCTTGTAGCTCAAGGCGGCGTAGAGCGCGTCGGACAGGCGGCGCATGGCCGTCAACGGATCGCTCAGTTGCAGAGCACCCAGATCGTGACGGGCGATGAAGGCGTCGAGGCGCGGGGTGGGGCGAGCGAAGCCATGCGGATGCAGAAAATCGAAATAGCGGTCCGCTGTCTGGTCCCCGTGAATCAGCTCCCACTCCCCCCCGCCCAGGGTGGTCGGCGCATGCGGCGGCGGGGTTGTCTCGACATTCGCCGTCGACTGAATGGCAAGCCGGCTGTGCGACTGCGGAATATCGAAGTGGTAGACCGCGTTGCCGAGGAAATCGGTATAGGAGAACAGCTGCGCCGCGGGCTCAAGCTCGATGAAGAATTTCGTCAGCCGCTGCCGGACGCTCTGCTGCGGCTGGATCCAGAGTTCCATGACGCTTTCGCGCACCGCCGGTTCGTGACGGAATCGGGTTTCGTGACGGACGGTGAGTAGCATCGTCTACACCGCCAGCCGTTGCTCGAGGGGATATCTGACGAAGGTTTCGTGAATGGCCTCGTGAATGCTCGCGCACTCGCGCGCGACTAGGCTGAGCAGCGCCCCTGGACGCAGGGTTTCCTCCATATCGGCGAACTCCAGACGCCCGCTCAGGCGGGCGGCCAACCGCTGGGGGCGCGACCGGTCGGCGGTGGTCGCAGGGCCCGCGAGGCAGGTCAGATGATCGAGGATTCTCTGGGTGGAAAAGCGGATCGAACGCGGAAACTCCTCGTCGAAGAGAAGAAACTCCAGCAGATGGCGGGACTCGATCTCGGCGGTGTAGACACGCAGATAGGGCTCAAGCGCGCAGGCCATGCGCAGGATCGACATTTGGGTCATCGGATCGTCGAGGGGAGGCTCGCCCACCGGGTCGCCAAAGCAGACGTTGAGCAGCCGCGCGATCAGCTGGGCTCTCTCCAGATAGATGCCGAGCATGAGAAATCGCCAGCCCTGGCCGTGGCTCATGGTGGCGTCCACCGCGCCTTTGAACAGGTGGATGTCCGAGATGATTCCATGAAGAAACGCGCCACGCCCCCTTTCGAAGGCGCGGGCCGTCCCCGGCGCGGTGACCCGCAGATAAAGCAGATTGAGGCGCTCCCAGGTTTCGCTGGTGATCTGGTCTCGCACCTGCCGTGCGTTTTCCCGGGCCCTCGAGAGGGAGGCGATGACCGATGCCTGGTGGACGCGGTCCAAAAGCAGGCCATGGGCGGCGCTGAAAGGCGTGTCGGGCGCGGCGAGTGTGCCCGCCTCATCCATGGAGGCCGCCCGCCGGGCGACGGTGACGGCGGTATCGTTCTGGTCGAGGGTCGCGGTCAGCAAGACGTCGGCAAGCCGGCTGTGGTGCTCAGCCCGCTCGACATAGCGGCCGATCCAATAGAGGCTGTCCGCCACGCGCGCGAGCATCATGACGAAGCCTGCCCCTGGGCGAGCACCCAGGTGTCCTTCGAGCCGCCGCCCTGGCTGGAGTTGACCACCAGCGATCCGCGCCGCAGCGCAACCCGGGTCAAGGCGCCCGGCGCCACCGCGATATCCTGGCCACAGAGCACGAACGGCCGCAGGTCGACGTGGCGCGGCTCGATTTCCCCATCGACCAGGCACGGCGCCGTGGAGAGCTGAATGGTCGGTTGCGCGATGTAGTTGGACGGGTCGGCCCTGAGGCGGTCGGCGAACACGCTGCGTTCGGCCGCTGTTGCGTGAGGTCCGATCAGCATCCCATAGCCGCCCGATTCGCCGACCGCCTTGACCACCAGCTTGTCGAGATTGGCCAGCACGTGATCCAGCTGGGCCGGTTCGCGGCAGAGGAATGTCTTCACGTTCGGAATCAGCGGGTCTTCGCCGAGGTAATAGTGAATGATGGTGGGGACATAGGCGTAGACCGCCTTATCATCGGCGACCCCCGTTCCTGGCGCGTTGGCGATGACCACGTTGCCAGCCCGGTAGGCATTGAACAGACCAGCCGCGCCAAGTCCGGACTCGCGGCGGAAGGTCAGCGGATCGATGAAGTCGTCATCGACGCGGCGATAGATCACATCGACCTGCCGAAGACCGCTGGTTGAACGCATGTGGACCATGTTGTTGTGGACCACGAGGTCGCGGCCCTCGACCAGGGGCACGCCCATGAGCCGGGCGAGGTAGGCGTGCTCGAAATAGGCTGAGTTGTAGATTCCGGGCGTCAGCACGACGACCTGGGGGTCTGGTCGCCATTCGGGCGCCAGGCTGTTCAAAGTGGCCAGCAGCAAGTCGGGATAACGCTCGACCGGCCTCACCCCCGCGTTTCGAAATATCTCCGGAAAAGTCCGTTTCGCAGCATCGCGATTGGCCAGCATGTAGGAGACCCCCGACGGCACGCGAAGGTTGTCTTCGAGGACGAAGAACTGTCCGCCTTCTCCGCGTATGAGGTCTGCGCCGCTGACGTTGACGTAGGCGTTGCGGGGTACATAGACCCCTTGCATTTCGCGGCGGTAGGAGGCTGCGCCCAGGATCAGATCGCGCGGCACAAGCTTGTCGGCGATGATCTTCTGGTCGCCGTAGATATCCGCGAGGAAACAGTTCAGGGCGCGCAGCCGCTGGGTGAGTCCGGCTTCGATTTTCGCCCATTCGCTGGCCGGAATGATCCGCGGGATGAGGTCGGTGGGAATGATCCTCTCGGTCGCATCGCCGGCCCCGTAGACAGTGAAGGTTATTCCCTGCAGCAGGAACGACTGTTCGAGCGTGCGCTGGCGGTCGGCGAGTTCCGCTCCGGTCAGCGCCGCCATTCCCGCATGAAGCGCCGCGTAATGTGCCCGCGGCGAACCATCCGATTGGAACATGTCGTCGTAGGATGGTTGACCGGCGTAGAAGGGGGCTCGTGGCGGGGAGGGCGCCTTGTCGGCGTCCTGTCGCATAGGCGGGGTCATAGCTTCTTAAGGCCCCTTCTGCTGACAGGGCGGGGCGCCTGGCACTGTAAAGCCGCCAGCCGGCAAGTCACCACCGTCACGCCGCGACTGGCCCGATCGTTGGCGGCGCCTAAAATATGGGCCGCAATTAGCCACCCGCGCGCGCCTCATCCAGAAACGCCGCCAGCAGATCGCGCACCGCCGCCTGACCGGCCTCATCGGCGATCAGATCCTGGCGCACCTCGATTTCGAGATAATCGATGTCTCCTGGGCCTGCATGAAGGGGCACGGTGTTGTCGCTGGCGTCCATCGCATACGGCTGGTTGTCGCCGACAGCCGCGCCGAGCGACCGCTTCATCGCCGCCAACATGCGGTTCGAGAACGGCGAGTCGCCGCGATGCAGCACGCCGAACCGCCAGGGCCGCGGCGCGCCTTGGAAAACCGGCGTAAAACTGTGCAGCGCCACCAGCACGGCGCCCGGACCCGCCCGCTTACGCGCTGACAGTTCCTTTCTGATCTGGCGATGGTAGGGCTGATAGATTTCCCGGAACCTCGCGCGCTTCTGGGATGCCGTGAGATCGGCGTTGCCGGGGATCGGCGACCCATCGCTGGTCGGCGGGATGGAATCGGGGGCGCCCGGCCGCCGATTGCAGTCGATGACCAGGCGCGAATAGGTCTGGCGAACGAAGCAGGCCCCGAGAGTCGTGGCCAGGCCCGACCCCAGGCCTTCGACGCCGATGTCCCATGCAATATGGCGATCGAGATCCGCGCCGGTGAGACCGAGGTTCACCAGCCTTCCGGGGATGGCGCGTCCGGCGTGATCGCCAACGAACAGCAAGCGGGCGACGGCGCCGGAATTTGTGACACGAAACGGCGAGGGGTCGCTTGGCGACAGCAGACGGTTCGACGCCGAAGCCGAATCGGCGCTACCCATTTGCGATGCGTCTGGTCTCCATTCGACATCTCACCCGTTACCGCTACGGCCGGGCCGTCGCGTTCGGTGAACATCGCATGATGTTCCGTCCCCGGGAAAGCTATGATCAACGCGTCCTCTCCGCCCGTTTGACCATTACCCCCACCCCCGCGCGCCTCCGGTACGTCGAGGACGTCTTCGGCAATTGCGTGGGTATCGCGACATTCGTCGGCCGCGCCAGGGAGCTCACCTTCGAAAGCCGGGTGGAGTTGGAACATGCCCCAGCGCCGGCGTTTTCGGTTCGGGAGGGGGAGGCCGAAGCCCATGTCGGCGCGATGCCGCTGGCCTACAGTCCCGAGGACATGCCGGACCTGTCGCGTTCGATGGAGCGCCATTACCCCGATCCGGAAGGCGCCGTCGAATTCTGGGCGCGGCGGTTTGTGCGGCGGGTTGGCCCTACCAGCCTTCGGGGCCTGCTGAGCGAGATGACCCGCGAAATTCACGACAATTTTGCCTATCAACCACGTCCCGACGGCGCGGCCCAGGCGCCCGAACAGACCTTGCGGCTGGGACGGGGAAGTTGCCGCGACTTTGCGATTTTGATGATCGAGGCCGCCAGGAGCCTGGGCCTCGCGGCGCGCTTTGTCTCTGGCTATGTCTACAGTCCGTCGCCGGCGGCTGCGCGGCTTGGTTCGGCCGGCGGGGGCCATACCCATGCCTGGGCCTGCGTCTATCTGCCCGCCTGCGGCTGGGTCGAGTTCGATCCGACCAATGGCCTGGTGGGCGCCAGCGACCTGGTGCGCGTCGCCGTCACCCGCGATCCGCGCCAGGCGGCGCCCCTGCACGGGACCTGGGATGGATTCGCCGCAGACTTTCTGGGCATGGATGTCGAGGTCGATGTCACCAGCGCCGATTTGACAGTCGCCCGGGAAGTTTCCAGAAGGCAACGCGCTTCAGCCGCCTAGCGCCCGCTTGGATCTCCAGCCGGGTCGTCAGCGCGCCACGGCCATTTTGGAGAGTGCCATGCGTATCCGTGCGGGGTTCCAGATTACCTACGAGTGTCCGACGCCCTCGCCCATGCTGCTGATGCTGAGCGTGCACCCCTCGCGTCTGGCTGATCTTGAGACCCCTGACGCGCCGACGATCGAGCCGCATGTCCCGCTTCGGCGTTACGACGACCGCTTCGGCAACCTCTGCTATCGCATCGTCGCGCCCGTGGGGCGATTGACCCTGTCGGCCGATTTCGTGGTCAGGGATGACGGACTTCCCGACGCCTACGCCCCCGAAGCTCGGCAGACTCCGGTCGAAGATCTTCCCGACAACGCCATCGTCTACCTGCTCGGCAGCCGCTATTGCGAGACCGATAGATTGAGCGACGTCGCCTGGTCGTTGTTCGGCGGGACCCAGCCGGGCTGGCCGCGCGTGCAGGCGATCGTCGACTACGTTCATGATCACATCGCCTTTGGCTACCAGCATGCCAGACCCACCAAGACTGCCTGGGATGCCTACCAGGAACGTCTCGGCGTCTGCCGCGACTTCGCCCACCTGGCCATCGCCTTCTGCCGCTGCATGAACATTCCGGCCCGCTATTGCACGGGCTACCTGGGCGATATCGGCGTGCCGGTGGTGCTGCCGATGGACTTCAGCGCCTGGTTCGACGTCTATCTGGACGGCGCCTGGTACGCCTTCGACGCGCGAAACCATCAACGGCGGATGGGTCGCATCCTCATGGCCCGGGGACGTGACGCAACCGACACCGCGATCGCCACGACCTTCGGGGCCGCGACGCTGGTGGGCTTCGAAGTCATCACCGACCAGATCGCGGACGCCTAGCAGGCTGTTGAAGAAGTCGGTAGCGCGACCGGACTCGGCATGATTCACTCCCTCCCGAAGTGCTTCGAGGAGAGGCGTGATGCGCGGTTCGGACAGTCGATCTGGGGCCTTGTTCTCGTATGTGGACCTGGAGG
>DATCCB010000018.1:0-35910 GCA_036511515.1 Caulobacteraceae bacterium
TGGGTCATCGCCAAACTCGGCGGTTGGGATGGTTATCCAAAGTCCAAACCGCCAGGACCGATCACATTCCGCCACGGTCTACAGTACTTCCAGGCCGTCGCCCACGGACGCCAACTCAGAGATGTGTGAATCACCTAGCAAAGAGATAGAGGGGGGAAGAGTAAGTCGCCGCAACCCTTTCTTCCCCCTTTATCCGGGGGAAGTACCCGCGAAGCGGGGGAAGGGGGTTCTTTGCGGGCCGGAGGTCGCCAAATGTATCAGCCGCGCCAATGGCCCGCGATTATGGCGACAAACAGCGCCATTCCCGCCAGCAAATTTGATTTGAACAGGCGCAGCGCCAGGGCCGGATCGTCCAACTTCAGGCGCCGCGCCTGCCAGGCCAGCTGGGCGGCGTAAAGGAGCGCAGGCGGCAGGAACCCCCAGCCAAGGCCGCCGATGCGCCAGGCCGCAAGGGCGAAGCCGAGGCTCGCCGCGTAGAAGGCCAGCACCGCGCGCGGCGCACGGGGCCCGAGCCGTCGGGCCGAGGATTTCACCCCCGCCAGCGCGTCGTCCTCGATGTCCTGCACCGCGTAGATGGTGTCGTAGCCGAGCGTCCAGGCGATCCCCGATGCGTAGAGAAGCAAAGCCGCCCACGGCAACCCCGGGGTAAACAGCGACACTTCGGCGCCGCCCGCGATCGCGCCCGCGGCCAGGATCAGCACGCTCGCCGACGCCGGGCCGCCCCGGGCCGCCGCGAAGCCCAGCAGGGCGCCCCAGTTGAAAGTCAACCCCAGCCACGCCTGCGGCCACCAGGTGATCCGCTTCATGAACGGATAGGCGCCGACCAGAGCCAGGGAGGCGACGCCCAGGAACAGGCTCATCAGATTCAGCGACAAGAGGATGGCGAGGCTGACGAGGCTGCAGGCGACGATGAACACCCACGCGCCGCCAATGGAAATCTGTCCCGACGCAATCGGCCGCGCGGCGGTGCGGGCGACCCTGCCGTCGATGTCACGATCGACGATGTCGTTGAACGCGCACCCGGCCGCCCGCATCAGCGCCGAACCCGCCGCGAACAGCCCCAGCAGGCGCGGGCTCGGCCACGCGCCGCGCATGGCGGCCGCCAGCGCGATCCCCTGCCAGGCCGGCAGCATCAAGAGCCAGATCCCCGTCGGGCGGTCGAACCGGCCCAGCTTCAGCCATGGGCGCAGGCGCTCTGGCGCATGCCGGTCGACCCAGTTGGCCGGCGCGGCGTCGGGCAAACGCGCGGAAGTCATGGCCGCCCAGCGCCCCCTCCACCACCGGCTGCGCCGCCCAGCCCGCCGCATGCGGCGGGCGTTCGTCTCGGGGATCGACAAATCGTTGTCGATCCCATGCCACCGCTGACGCGGCGGCCGTTCCTCACCCCCCTCCCCCGCTGTGCGGGTGAGGCGTTCGATAAATCCTCCCCCGTCCTTTTGCGGGGGAGGTGGCGCGGCGCTTTTTCTCGCGCCGTGACGGAGGGGGCGCACAGCGGACGGGGCATCATCGAACCATAGCCTAAGCACTCCCTCGCCGATGCCGATGTGGCTTTTGCGCCATGGGGCCGGAAAAATCAGCCCGGCGCCCTCCCGCCCCGTCCCAAACACGGGTATGTGATCGCCTCCCTAATCGAAAGACATAACGGCGCGGCGCGCGGCCGGGAGCTTTAGCTCTCGGCCGGTTCACCCGTCGAAACGGCCATGGACCAGTACGAAGACGACGAGGCCGGCCGCGCCAGGGTGCTCTCCAACACCCAGGTGATGGCCTTCATCGCGACCTATTGGTCGCGCCGGCGGTGGCTGATCGGGGCCACGGTCGCCCTCACCCTGGTCGCCATCGGCTTCGAACTGATGGTGCCAAGGGCTTCCAAGGGCCTGATCGACGCCGCCATCCGCGGACCCCGCGATCCATCGGACGCCTGGCGCGCCTGGGCGATCTTCGTCGGCGTCTACATCGCCTTCGCGGTGTCGCGAAACCTCTCGTTCCGGTTCTGGAACCCTCTGGCGGCGCGGACCATGGAGGAAATGACCAACGAGGGCTTCAAGCGCGTCCAGGGCTTCTCATCCGACTGGCATGGCGACACCTTCGCCGGGGCTACGGTGCGCAGGCTGTCGCGGGCCATGTGGGGCTATGACATGGTCGCAGACTGCGTGCTGTTCATCACCCCGGCGCTGCTGATCCTGATCGGCATCTCGGTGCAGATGATGCTGCGCTGGCCGCTGATCGGCGCGTTTTCGCTGGCCATGGTGGCGATCTACATCGTCTCCAACATCCTGTTTTCGACCTACTACGTCAGGGCGGCGAACATGCGATCGGTGGCCATGGATTCGCGCATCGGCGGAGCCCTGGCCGACTCGATCCAGTCGAACCCGACGGTCAAGGGCTTTGGGGCCGAGGCGCGCGAGGAAGAGCGGATCGCCATCGTCACCGGCGAGTGGCGCAAGGCGACCCTGGTCACCTGGAACCGCTACATCAACGTCTGGCTGATCCACAATTTGCTGCTGGCCGTTCTCCAGGCCGGCCTCACCGGCATGCTGATCCAGCGCTGGACCCGCGGCCAGGCGACCGCCGGCGACGTCGGCTTCGTGATCACCAGCTTCCTGGTGATGAGCGGCTATCTGCGCAACGTCGGCGATAACATCCGCATGCTGCAACGGGGTCTGGCCGACGTCGAGGACGTGGCCCGCTACGCCAAGATGAGCCCGCAGGTCGCCGATCGGGCCGACGCGTCGGCATTCGCCGGCCAGCAGGGCGAGATCGTCTTCGATCACGTGACCTTCCGCTACAAGACCGCCGGGGCGCCGATCTATGACGACTTCTGCCTGCGCATCGCGCCGGGCGAACGGCTGGCCCTCGTCGGCCCGACCGGGTCTGGCAAGTCGACCTTCGTCAAGCTGGTCCAGCGCCTCTACGACCTGCAGGGCGGCCGCATTCTCATCGATGGCGAAGACATCGCCGAGGTCACCCAGGGCAGCCTGCGGCGCGGGATCGCCGTGGTTCCCCAGGATCCGGCCCTGTTTCACCGCACCATCGCCGAGAACATCGCCTATGCGCGGCCGGGGGCCACGGCCGAGGAAATCGCCCTGGCGGCCAAGCGCGCGCGCGCCGACGAGTTCATCGAGGCCTTGCCCAAGGCCTATCAGACCCTGGTCGGCGAACGGGGCGTGAAGCTGTCGGGCGGCGAGCGGCAGCGCGTGGCCATCGCCAGGGCCTTCCTGGCCGACGCCCCGATCCTGGTCCTCGACGAGGCGACGTCATCGCTCGACGTCGAGACCGAGGTCCAGGTGCAGGCGGCGACCGAGGAATTGATGGCCGGGCGCACGACCATCGTCATCGCCCACCGGCTGTCGACCATTCGCGGCGCCGACCGCATCCTGGTGTTCCAGGACGGCCGCATCGTCGAGGAAGGCCGTCACGGAGACCTGGTCGCCAAGGGCGGAACCTACGCCCGCCTCCACGCGGTGACGCAAGGAAGCTGATAGAACCCCTTCTCCCCTTGCGGGAGAAGGGTGTCCGATGGTGCGCTGCAATCCTTGACGATAAAGGCCTGAGTACCTAAATCAGTCTCAACGTGTTGCACTGCACTAAAGGAGGCTTTTCATGTTCACGCTGTTGACCCGATGGATCGAACGCGCCTTCGCCCCGGCTTTTGAGCTGTTGCGCGATGTGCCGCCGCGCGCCATGCACCGCCTGTTCGCGCCCTTCTAACGGGCGGCCCGGTCCATCACAAAGACTGCGAAAGGGCGGCCGCGAGGTCGCCCTTTTTCGCGACCGCAATCCGCGGAAGCTCGAGCCACGCCGCCATCAGGGCCAACTCGTCCGCCAGCGCCGCGGCCGTCTCATCCGGCGCCGCGCCGGGCTCCAGATGCGCGGCCTGCACGCGCAGCACCCCGGCCTGCCGATCGGCCTTCAGGTCGACGCGCGCGGCAATGGCCTCGCCCATGAGGAACGCAAGGACGTAATAGCCGTGCTCTCGCTTGGCCTGCGGCGTGTAGATTTCAAGCCGTATGCGGGTCCCGAACAACCGCTCGACCCGCTCCCGACGCCAGATCAGATTGTCGAACGGCGAAAGCAGCGCCGCCGCCGAGGGCCGCCTTGGAACCGTCACGCCGGGCGCGAGATAGGCGCTCGTCCGCCAGCCCTCGATCCGGACCGGGGTCAGCTGGCCGCTTTCGACCAGCTCGCCGAGCCGCGCCTTGGTCTCGGCCGGTCCGGTGCGGAAATAGTCGCGCAGGTCGTCATAGGTGGCCACGCCCATGGCCCGCGCGGCGATCATCAACAGCGCTCGCTGGGCCTCGGCCTCGCTGGGTGTCGGCGTCGCCAGGATGGTTGGCGGCAGCACGCGTTCGGTGAGGTCATAGACCCGCTCGAAGCCGCGGCGGGTGCGCGTGGTGATCAAGCCGGCGGCGAACAGCCATTCGAGCGCGTGCTTGCCTTGGCTCCAGTTCCACCAGCCGGCCTTGCCCGGCCCATCGGCGAAGTCGGCGCCGGTGACCGGTCCGCGCCTTGCGATCTCGGCCAGCACGCCGTCGATGAAGGGGCGCTGCTCGCGGGCGAACCGTGCCCAATCCCCGTCGCCCTCGGCGCGCGCATGGCGGGCCATCCGCCAGCGGAACAGCGGCTGCATCGTCACTGGCATCAGCGAGGCGGCGTGGCCCCAGTACTCGAACAGCGACGGCGCCTTGCCCCAGGCCTCGCGCTCCAGCAGCTCCCTGCGATAGGGCCCAAGCCGCGAAAACGCCGGCAGATAGTGCGCGCGCGCAAGTACATTGACCGAATCGATCTGCATCGCGCCCAATCGTCCCGCCAGCGCCTTCAGCTGGCGAACACCCGCCGCCGCCGCGGGCCTCGGGGCCGAGAGCCCCTGGGCCGCCAGCGCGATGCGCCGGGCCTGGCGCGCGGAGAGATCGCTCGTCATCGTCCGAAGTCTATCGGGGCCGCGCCACGATCCCTATCCTGATCTGCGGACCGGCCGCCCTGCGCCCCTTCCACCACCCGCTGCGCGGGCGGTCCCCCTCCCCCGCGGCGCTGCGCTTGCGGGGGAGGAATTTTCTTTTCCAAACTCCTGCCCCGCGAAGCGGGGGAGGTGGCGCGGCGCTCTCGTTTGCGCCGTGACGGAAAGGGGCGCAAGGCGGGGGCGGCAGGATCGGACCTAGGCGTGATCCAGCACGGGCTTGGGCTTGTAGGGGCTCTCCAACGCCTTGATCTCCTCGTCGGTCAGTTTCAGGGACAGCGCCGCGACGGCGTCGCCCAGGTGGCCGCTCTTGGATGTGCCCACGATCGGCGCGGTGATGGCCGGATTTTTCAGCACCCAGCCCAAAGCAACCTGCATGTTGGAGACGCCCCTCGCCTTGGCGATGGTCTCCACCGCGTCGACGACCGCGAAGTCCGGATCGCGGTAATAGAGGCGCGGGGCGAACTCGTCGGATCGGGCCCGCTCGGTATTGCCTTCGCCGGGGTTCCTGCGGCCGCCGGCCAGGAAGCCGCGGGCCAGGGGCGACCAGGGAATGACGCCGACGCCCTGGTCGGCGCACAGCGGCAGCATCTCGCGCTCCTCCTCGCGATAGACGAGGTTGTACTGCGGCTGCATGGAGACGAACGCCGTCCAGCCATGCGCCCGCGATGTGGCCAGCATGTTCATGAACTGCCAGGCGTACATCGACGAGGCGCCGATGTAGCGTGCCTTGCCGGCGCGCACGACATCGTTGAGCGCTTCCAGCGTCTCCTCGATCGGCGTCAAGGGATCGAAGCGGTGGATCTGATAGAGATCGACATAGTCGACACCGAGCCGGGTAAGGCTGCGGTCGATCCCATCGAGAATATGCTTGCGCGAAAGACCGCGGTTGTTGGCATCGGCGCCCATCGGGCCGTTGACCTTGGTGGCGATGACCACCTCGTGACGCTTGGCGAATTCCTTCAGCGCCTTGCCGGTGACCCGCTCGCTCTCGCCGGCCGAATAGACATCGGCGGTGTCGAAGAAATTGATCCCCGCCTCGACCGCCTGGCGGAAGAACGGCAGGCTGGCCTCTTCGTCGAGCACCCAGGGGCGCCACTTGGAGCTGCCATAGGTCATGCACCCCAGGCAGATGCGCGAAACCTTCAGGCCGGTGTTTCCAAGCCGAACATGATCCATGGTCTTCTCCCAGATAGGCCCCGATGACGCTCTACTTCGCCAGGCGCCCGTCGGTCAGCGCCGCTTCCTCGAAGGGGAACAGAACCTTTGGGTCGGGGGTTCCGGCGTGCTCGCAAACGTCCGGCGGGGCCAGGGTGCGCAGGAGGTGGCGGATGACGTTCAGCCGCGCGGTCTTCTTGTGGTCGGCGCGCACGCAGATCCACGGGGCGATGGCGGTGTGGGTGCGGACAAGCATGTCGTTGCGGGCCTTTGAGTAGTCCTTCCACTTCTTCTGCGCCACCTCGTCGAGATCGCTGATCTTCAGCTGCTTGAGCGGGTCGGAGCGCCGCACATTCAGCCGGTCGGCCTGTTCCTTCTTGGAGATGTCGAGCCAGATCTTGATCAGGCGCATGTTGGCTTCCTCGAGCATGCGTTCGAGCGACGGCACGTCGCGCAGGAAGTCTTCCAGCTCGCGGGGCGTGCAGAAATCCATCACCCGCTCGACGCCGGCGCGGTTGTACCAGGAGCGGTTGAAGACCACGAAGTCGCAGGCCGCCGGCAGGTGCGAGATGTAGCGCTGGAAATACCACTGGGTTCGCTGCCGATCGGAAGGTTTGGGCAGGGCGACGACGCGCGTGTTGCGTGGCGCAAGATGCTCGACGATGCGCTTGATGGTTCCATCCTTGCCGGCCCCGTCGCGGCCCTCGAAGATCACCAGCGCCTTGGCGCCGCTCTTCATCGCCCACTTCTGGTATCGAACCAGATCGATCTGGAGGCGGCGAAGGTCGCGCCTATAGGTGTCGGTCTTGGCCATGGCGCGAGCATAGTCGAGCCGGCGGCATTTAGGAGTGTCAATTGATCCGACTTTTTGTCCCCGACGACCTCTACGGCGACGCCAGGATCGCGGCCGGTCGGGAGCAGGCCCATTACCTGGTCTCGGTGATGCGCCTTAGCGTCGGGGATGGCTTGCTGCTCTTCAACGGGCGGGACGGCGAATGGCGCGCCCAGGTCGGCGAGGCGTCCAAACAGGCCTGTCTGGTGATCGTCGAGGCCCAGACGCGGCCCCTGGCGCCCGGTCCCGACCTCGATCTCATCGTCGCCCTGGTCAAGCGCTCGCGGCTGGAAACGATCGTCGAAAAGGCGGCCGAACTGGGGGCCAGGCGCGTTCAGCCCGTGATCACCGATCGCACCAATCCATCGAGGATCAATCTGGCTCGTCTCACCGCCATCGCCATCGAGGCGGCCGAACAGACGGGGCGTCTGGATGTTCCCGCCGTGCTGGCGCCTCGTCGTCTCGACCAGCTCCTGGCGGACTGGCCAGGCGACAGGAAGCTGATGTTCTGCGACGAAGCGGGCGAGGCGGCCGGGGCGATGGAGGCGCTTTGCGCCGCCGCTGGCCGATCATGGGCGATACTGATCGGACCGGAGGGCGGCTTTTCCGCCGCCGAACGGGGGCGACTGCGCGCCCATCCGGCGACGACCGCGGTGTCGCTCGGACCGCGAATCCTGCGCGCCGATACCGCCGCGATCAGCGCAATGAGCCTGTGGCAATCGGCGCTCGGCGACTGGCGGGGCTTGAGACTGGGCGATGGGGCGCCCACCTCCCCTTAAAGTCGCGAGGCGATTGGGCGCTTTTCGGGACGCACAGGCGGCGCGAGGCATGGGGTGATCAATGGCTGAAACCCTCTGCGATCAGCGGCCGCTGACGCTCGCTGACCTGACGGCCTGGTTCGCGGCCGGCGGCAAGCCGGCGGCCGATTTTCGCGTCGGCGCCGAACACGAGAAGTTCGTCTTTCACACCGGCAGTCACGCGCCGGTCGCCTATGAGGGCCAGGCGGGTATCCGCGCGCTTCTCGAGGGGCTGATGGAATTCGGCTGGACCGGGACCGATGAAACGGGCGACGGCGGCCGGCAGGTGCTGATCGGCCTCTCGCGCGGCATGGCCAACGTCAGCCTGGAACCGGGCGGCCAGTTCGAGCTTTCCGGGGCGCCGCTGGCGACCATGCACGACATCTGCGAGGAAACCGGCCAGCATCTCGAGGAAGTGAAGGCCGTGGCCGGCAAGCTCGGACTGGGGTTTCTGGGTCTCGGCTTCACCCCGATCTGGCGGCGCGACGAGGTGCCGATCATGCCCAAGGGCCGCTATCAGATCATGCGGCGCTACATGCCCCTGGTCGGCGGCCAGGGACTCGACATGATGCTGCGCACCTGCACGGTGCAGGCCAATCTCGACTTCGCCGACGAAGCCGACATGATCGCCAAGTTCCGCGTCAGCCTGGCCCTGCAGCCGATCGCAACGGCGCTGTTCGCCAACTCGCCGTTCACCGAAGGCAAGCCCAACGGCTTTCTGTCGGCCAGGGCCAATGTCTGGACAGACACCGACCCCGATCGCACCGGCATGCTCGATTTCGTCTTCGACGACGGCTTTGGTTTCGAGACCTACGCGCGCTATGCGCTAGGCGTGCCGATGTATTTCGTCAAGCGGGACGGGCGCTACATCGATGTCGCCGGCCGCGCGTTCGGCGACTTCATCGACGGCGCCTTGCCCGAGGTCCCTGGCGAGCGCGCGACGATCAAGGACTTCGTCGAACACGTCAGCACCATCTTTCCGGAGGTGCGTCTCAAACAGTACCTCGAGATGCGCGGAGCGGACGCCGGGCCCTGGACCCGCCTATGCGGCCTGCCCGCCCTTTGGGCCGGCATACTCTACGATCCGGCCGCCCAGGCGGCGGCATGGGATCTTTGCAAACACTGGACGACCGCCGACCACGCGCACGTACGCGCCGACGTCGCCCGGCGCGGGTTGAAAGCCGTCGTCGCCGGCCGGCCGGTGCAGGCCATCGCCCAGGACATGCTGGCCATCGCCCACCAGGGACTGCGCAACCGGGCGCGGCTGTCGGCCGGCATGGTCGACGAGACGGGTTATCTGGCCGAACTCGAAGAGATCGCCGACACCGGCGTCACCGCCGCCGAACACCTGCTGGATCTCTACAACGGCCCCTGGCACGGCGACGCCTCCCAGGTCTTCGAGACCTTCGCCTACTGAGTTCCCGGAACTCGGGCTCTCTTCCTGCTTTTTCTTCAAAACCCTTCTCCCCTAGGGAGAAGGAGGGGCCGCCGCTGAAAGCGGTGGGAAGATGAGGGGTTAGAATGCAAGCTGCGTAACCCCTCGCCTTCCCACGCCCAAGACCGGGCGCGGGCCCCTCCCTCTCCCTGTGGGAGAGGTGGTTTATTGGCGAATGTGCGAGGCCTATTTCCGCGCGTCGGGATTGGGCGCGGTGGTAGGCCAATGCTCCGCCTGCGAGGCGCCGGCGCCGGCGTCGGTGTGTCTGACGACCTCGTCGGGCGTCGCGCCGGCCGCGACAACCTCGGCCTCCTGAATGTCGACGGCGTTGGGAAAAAACGCGATGCGGCCATCGATGGCGGCCATGGCCGGGTAGGGACCCTCATAGGTCCAGGCGGCGTTCTCGGCGATGGCGCCGTCCATCATCAGGGTGAAGTAGGCGGCGTGACCCTTGTAGGGACAATGGGTGTCCCGCTGCGTGCGCGACAGGTACTCCATCGAAACGTCGGACCTGGGAAAATAGAACACCGGTCGATAGCCGGCCTCCCTCAGGGCCAGGACATCGGCGCTGTCGGCGATCACATGGGTCCGATAGTGGGCGCGAACGCGGCGCGGATGGGCCTTGATCTCGATCCGATGATCGGGGCCGGGAATCTTCATCGTCTCCATGGCGTCTCCTCCATCGAAGGCACAACGCGTCAGTCGCGGCGATGGCTGCGTCGGCGGCCGGCCCTTGCTTGTGAAAGGGCGGGCGGCGTGATTGTCTGCGGCTCCGCCTTTGGGGCGCAGCGGGGCTTTCCATGGATTTCGTGCTCTTCGCCGGGATTCTGATCACCCTGGCGACCGCCGTTCCCGTCGTCCTCCAGCTCCGCTCCCATCCAAGGGGCCTGGTCGTCCTGTTCTTCGCCGAGATGTGGGAGCGGTTTTCCTATTACGGCATGCGCGGGCTGCTGATCTTCTACCTGACCCAGCACTTCTTGTTCGACGACAAATTCAGCCAGGGACAGTACGGGGCCTACACCTCCCTGGTCTATCTGCTGCCGCTCATCGGCGGCATGCTGGCCGACCGGTTCATCGGCACGCGCAAGGCGATCCTGGTGGGGGCCCTGCTGCTGGTCGCCGGCCATTTCACCATGGCTATCGAGGGTCCGCCGGCCACCCAGATTCTCACCTATCACGGGGCAAGCTACGAGTTTGCGGTCAGCGGCCGCGGCGATGCCCGCGCCGTGAAGCTGAAGGTCGGCGGCGGGGCCTATGATTACGGTCCGGCCCCCGATGGCGGCTTGGCCATCAAAGGCCTGCCGCCGGCGGCCCCGCTGCCGGCGATTTTGGCCAAGGGCGACTACAGCCTGTCGGTGAAGGCGGCGCCGCGGATCTTTACCGACACCCTCTATCTGGCGCTGTCGCTGATCATCGTCGGGGTGGGGTTTCTCAAGGCCAACATCTCGTCGATCGTCGGCCAGCTCTACCCGCAGGGCGACCCCAGGCGCGATCCTGGCTTCACCCTCTATTATTACGGGATCAACCTGGGCGCGTTCTGGGCCGCGATCCTGTGCGGGCTGATTGGCCAGACCGTCGGCTGGTGGGCCGGCTTCGGCCTGGCCGGCGTCGGCATGCTGGCCGGATTTCTGGTCTTCTGGTGGGGCAAGCCGCTGCTCGAGGGTCATGGCGAACCGCCAGATCCCGAGCGCCTGCGCAAGCCCGTCGTCGGGCCGATCAACAGCGAGGGCTTGATCTACCTTGGCGCCCTGGTTGCGGTCGGCGTCGTCTGGCTGTTGCTGCAGCGCTACGCGGTCATCGGCTGGTTGCTGCTGGCCGGATCGGTCGCCGTTCTGACCTATCTGGGGCGGTTCATGATCGGCCAATGCACGAAGGTCGAGCGCCAGCGCATGATGCTGGCCCTGGTGCTGATCGCCGCATCGGTGGTGTTCTTCACCCTCTTCGAGCAGGCCGGCTCGTCGCTCAACCAGTTCGCCCAGCGCAACACCGTGCTCACCTGGGGCGGCGCGGGGGCCCGGGCGGCCCTGGCCAAGCCATCGCTCAGCCCGCGCTACATGACCGCCTTCTTCTCCGGCGGCTCGATGACCGCGGCTCAGACCCAGTCGTTCAACGCCGGCTTCATCCTGCTTCTGGCGCCGGCCTTCTCGGCCCTTTGGGCGTTTCTCGGCCGGCGCCGCATCGATCCCAATCCGCTGATCAAGTTCGGCCTTGGCCTCCTGCAGGTCGGCGCCGGGTTCTTTGTCCTGGTCTGGGGGGCGGGCTTCGCCGACGCCGCCTTCAAGGTGCCGCTGATCTTCCTGGCCATGGCCTATCTGCTGCACACCACCGGCGAGCTTTGCCTCTCGCCGGTCGGCCTCTCGCAAATGACCAAGCTTTCGCCCTTGGCGGTGCTGTCGACGATGATGGCCACCTGGTTTCTGGCCTCGTCATGGGCGCAGTTCATCGCCGGCAAGGTCGCCCAGCTGACCGCCAGCGAGACGGTCGCCGGCCAGGTGCTCGATCCCGGCAAGGCCCTGGCGACCTATGCCCATGTCTTCCAGATGATCGGTTTCTGGGGCGTCGGGGCCGGGGTGGTCATGCTGGGCCTGAGCCCGATCCTCAAGCATTGGGCGCACGGCGCCAGCGATACCCACCCGGCCCCCGAACTCGACGGCGCCCGCCAGAGCGCCAATCCCGCGGCGGTGTAGGAATCAATTTGTCCAGTCGATTCAGATACTGATGACCGTCATGGCCGGGCTCTTTCTTGTCCCGGCCATCCAGGGTTCGGCGGGCATGGATGGCCGGGATTCCAAGAACCCGGCCACGACGGTCTGGGGTGGGGCTGGGCTGGGCTGGGCTGAGCTGATCGAAATGGCGGCCCAATGGCCTGGCCCCTCACCCGAACGTCTTGCGGATTCTGAAATAGAGCAGGCGGCCGAACTCCAGGTCGCGCACGTCGGTGTAGTCGAGGCCGGAGATGTTGCGCGGGCCGTTGTAGACCTCGCGCTCGAGCTTGAATCCCCGGGCGGTGGCGTTGTCGAGCTCGACGCGGAAACTTAAGTCGGGGTGGGGTTTGTACTCGGCGAACAGGGTCACGTAGGTCTTCAGCCGATTGTTGTCGATCTCGTCGAACCGATAATAGACCTCCCGCCACTCGTGATAGACATCGACGCCCCATGTGGATTTCCAGCGCGGCAGGCCCTGGATGAAGTGGGCCTCGGCGTCGATGTGGCGCAGGCCGGAAATCGGCCGGAATTCACCCGTCGTCGGATCGCGCACGCGCGACCAGCGCCACGTCCAGTTGCCGCTGAGGACCCCGTTGGAAACGCTAACCTTGTCGGTGGGCAGGGTCAGCGCCACCGCAACCTCGTCCTTGGAGCCTCCGCCGATGTTGCCGGGCGCATCGAAGGCCCCGGCGGGGTCGTAGACCGGCACGCGATCGATCACGTCGCTCAGGCGATAGTGGCGCAAGGTGACGGTCGCGTCGCCCGCGCCCCAGAAGCGGCGGTCATAGGCGGCCTCGATCACCCAGTCCTGGCCCGGGATCAGATTGGGATTGCCGGCGTGGACGGTGCCGGTGCTGAGCGAAGCGGCCGAGGCGGCGAAGTCGTCGAAATTGAGCTGGTCGACCTCGCGCTCGAGCCTGACGCGGACCTGGTCGGAGCCGTCGGGCGACCAGGTGACCACCGCCCGCGGCTTTGGGTAGATCAGGGTCTTGCTCTGGACCACATCGCCGGTCGAGGCGATGGTCGACGCCTCCAGGCGCAGCCCCGCCTCGAGCGTGAGCGTCGGACGCGCGCGCCAGGTCGCGGCGCCGAAAGCCTCGCCGCGCGCCTCGGTGACGCGCACATCGGCCGCCGGCAACAGGATCGGAACGCCGGCCTGGACATAGGTGGTGTGGGTCTGGACCCAGTTGAAATCGCCCTCCAGGCCGCCTTCCAGGGCCAGCGACCTGGCGGGAGCATATTTCAGCGTGGTGCGGGCGATGCTCTCGCCGCCGTCCTTGCGCAGGTTGAAATCGGCGTCGGCGCCGGGAGCGAAAAAGTCGTCGAAGGAGCGGAATTTGCCCAGCTGCTGCAGCAGGTAGGTCTCGATGCTGGCCGCCGGGCCGATGGCATGGTCGTAGCGCAGGCCGATCTCGCCGGTCGCCTGTTCCTGGTGAAAGTGCTCGATCTGATCGTCGGCGGCGATGGCCACGCGATCGTCGACGAGGGAATCATACGGACTGAGGGTCAGGTTGCTGTCGATGCGCAGCTTGCCGCCGAGAACCGGGGTCTCCACCGCCCCCGTGGCCTTGTAGGTCAAGGCGTCGCCGTCGCCCTTTTCGGCGGCGTTGAGGATTACGGCCCCTGAAGCGTCGCGCTCGACCCGCGAGCCGTCGCCCGTGCCGTCATCGAAGCCCTTGCCCAGGAACAGCGACGCCTCGTACGAGGTCGGGCCGACCTGGTCGGAGCCTTCCAGGCGCAGCCCGCCGCCAAGGCGCGCGTCGTAGGCGCGCTGGCCGGCCGCGGCGATGGTCAGCTTCGGACCGGTCTCTTGCCGCTTGATGACATTGGCGAGAACCGTCTTGCCCTGCATGTCGATGCCCGGCGCGCCGCCGCGGATGACATCGATGCGCAGCACAGACGACGCTGGAATGCGGCGCAGGATCTCGTCCAGGCCGTCACCCTTCGACGCGGGCCGCTCGCCGTCGACCAGCACGTTGCCGGCGGCCCCGCCAAAACCGCGCACCGTCGCGCCGGCGTCGAAGGTAAAGCCGGGCAGCTTGGCCAGCATGTCCAGCGCGGTATTCGGCTGCGACGGCGCAAAGAAGCTGGCCGGATAGCTGGCGACCCCCTGCACAGCCGGTGCGCTGGCGGCGGGTACGGCCGCCGTCAAGGCTAGGGCTAATCCAAGACTCATCCGCCGACCCCTTCAGGCGCGTCTGTTGGCGACCCGGCGCGCAGCGCGCCAGTCAATTCGCCGTTAGAGGGGCCTCAGCGCAGGCGTGTCACTTTTTGACGCACCGCCGCGACCAAAGCACCAATCAGCCGCCGCCCACGAGGTCGCGGCGTGCATGGGAGTGCGTAGGCCAGGCCCGATCGAAGGCGCCAGGTTCGCGGACGATGTCGGGCTGGCGCCGGAAGACAGCTTCGGCCGGCCTTGACGGGCCCGAACAAGTATTGCAATATGCACAAACGTCGGCCTTGAGCGCCGTTCGACGGCCCGCCGGCGCCGCCTCAAGGAGATTTACTCGTTAAACCAGCTACTTATAGAAAACATAGCCAGCCAGAAGTTGCCATTTGCTGCCAAAAAACGCCATTTCATGCCATCCAGATGCCTTGCAAAATGCCAAAGGCCTGCCCAGAAGCTGCCAATGGCCTGCCCAGCGACTGCCCACCGGCTGCCAATTGCTGCCAATTGCTGCCACGCGGCTGCCAACGCCCCATGGGGCGTGCGCGCCTTGGGCTAGACGCTGGTCCCGCCGACCGTCAGGCCGGTGATCTTCAGCGACGGCTGACCGACGCCGACGGGGACGCCCTGGCCGGCCTTGCCGCAGACGCCAATGCCGGGATCGAAGCAGAAGTCGTCGCCGATCATGGTCACCCGCGTCAGGGCCGATGGTCCGTCGCCGATCAGGGTGGCGCCCTTGACCGGGGCGGTGATCTTGCCGTCCTCGATCAGGTAGGCCTCGGTGCACTGGAAGACGAACTTGCCGTTGGTGATGTCGACCTGGCCGCCGCCGAAGTTGGCGCAATAGAGGCCGCGTTTGGTCGAGGCGATCATCGCTTCGCGGGTGTCGGCGCCGCCCAGCATGCCGGTATTGGTCATCCTGGGCATCGGCAGGTGGGCGTAGGACTGTCGCCTGCCGTTGCCGGTCGGGGCCATGCCCATCAGCCGCGCGCTCTGGCGGTCGTGCATGTAGCCGACCAGGATGCCGTCCTCGATGAGGATGGTGCGCGAGGTCGGCGTGCCTTCGTCATCGACGCTCAGCGAACCGCGCCGCTCGGCTATCGCCCCGTCGTCGAAGACCGTGACGCCAGGCGCCGCCACCCGCTCGCCGATGCGGCCCGAAAAGGCCGAGGTCCCCTTGCGGTTGAAATCGCCCTCGAGACCGTGACCGACCGCCTCGTGCAAAAGCACGCCATTCCAGCCGGGCCCCAGGACCACATCCATCTCGCCGGCCGGGCAGGCGACGGCGTCCAGATTGACCAGGGCCTGGCGCAGCGCCTCCTCGACCTGCTCGCGCCAGCTTTCGGGCCGGATCCATTCCTCGAAGCCGGCGCGGCCGCCAGCCCCGGAAGAGCCGTTTTCCCGCCGACCATCCTTTTCGACCGTGACCTGGACATTGAGCCGCACCAGCGGCCGCACGTCGCGGATCAGGCGCCCGTCGGCGCGCACGATCTCGATCACCCGCCGCTCGCCGGCGATCGAAGCCATCACCTGGGCGACGCGTGGATCGCGCGCCCTGGCGAAGGCGTCGATTTCCTGCAGCAGGGCGACCTTTTGCGCGAAATCGGGCGACGCCAGCGGATCGGCATCGCCGTAGAGCCGCACATTGGTCGCTCGGGGCCCTTCGGCGGCGACGCCGCTATAGCCCCGCTTGGCCAAGGCGGCGGACTTGGCGGCCCTGGCGATGGCGGCCTCGGAGATCTCGCTCGAGTGGGCGTAGCCGGCCGTCTCTCCGGCGATAACCCGCAGGCCAAAGCCCTCCGTCGAGTCATAGGCGGCGGACTTCAGACGCCCGTCATCGAAGACCAGCGATTCGCTCTCAGAGCGTTCGAGAAAGATCTCGCCGTCGTCCGCGCCGCGCAGGGCGTCATTAAGCAGATCGCTGGCCTGCGAAGGCTGGACGCCGGAGGCTTCGAGGATCGACGCGGCGGCGAGTGGGGCGTTCATGGCAATGGGCCTTTCAAGCAGCCCACAACCCGATGGCAGAGGACTTCAGGGCCGACAGATAAGGCTTCGAGGCCGCCGGTGAAACCGCCAATCGCCGTGCGGACTTTGCGAAGGCCCTCTTGCCTTGGCAAGGCGCAGTGTTCCGCGTATGCACCCGGCCATCGGACTGCCAGATCGGCGCGGGGCCGCAAGGCTCGCGAGGGCGGGGTTGCTCGGACCGGCTGGCGATTTCGAACAGGTTCGTGAGGGATATGACGTCTAGATGTTCGGGGATCGCGCGCCTGGCGACGGCCTTCTGGGCCGGGGCGGCGGCGTGGCTGCTCATGGTTTCCGCCGCCGCAGCCGCCGACGTCGTCGGCCAGCCGACCGACGGGGCCATCGGTCTGCAGCCCGCGGCCTCCGAAATCCGCCGTCACGTCGCCACCTTCCACAATCACATCCTGCTGCCGATCATCGTCGCCATCACCCTCTTGGTGGCGATCCTGCTGCTCATCTGCATCGTCAGGTTCAACCAGCGCGCCAATCCGACCCCGGCCCGATGGAGCCACAACACCCCAATCGAGGTGATGTGGACGATCGTCCCGGTGCTGATCTTGACGTTCATCGCCATCTTCTCGTTCAAGCTGCTGTTCGAGGAGCACGACATGCCGCGGCCCTACATGACCGTGAAGGTCACCGGCCGGCAGTGGAACTGGGACTATGAATATCCCGACCAGAAGATCGCCGCCTATACCTCGACGCTGATGAGCGAGGACGACGCCAAGGCCAAGGGCCTGCCCTATCTGCTGGCCGCCGACCAGCCGATGGTGGCCCCAGTGAACCAGGTGGTGCGGGTCCAGGTGACCGGCGAGGACGTCATCCATTCCTTTTCCATGCCGGCCTTCGGCATCAAGATCGACGCGGTGCCGGGACGCCTCAACGAGACATGGTTCAAGGCCGAACGCACGGGGACCTTCTATGGCCAATGCTCTCAGTTGTGCGGGCTGAACCACGCCTTCATGCCGATCCAGATCAATGTCGTCACCCAGCCGCAGTTCGACGCCTGGGTGGCCAGCAAGGCGCCGAAGGCCGCCAGCGCGCCGGCGCCGGCGCCAACCCTGGCGGTCGCGACCCCGGCCCCGGGCATCGCCGCGGTGACGCCCGCCGCGAGCCCCCTGCCCGCCGCGGCGACGCGCTGAGTAGAGTTCGAGGACAAGCACCGCCCATGGCCAATGTCGCAGACGCCCACCAACGGACCGCCATCGCCGAACCGCACGGCGCCTACGCCGCGCACGGTACGCCGGGATTTTTCACCCGCTGGTTCTTCTCGACCAATCACAAGGATATCGGCACCCTCTACATCATCTTCGCCATCCAGGCCGGGATCGTCGGGGCGCTGCTTTCGGGCCTGATCCGCTGGGAGTTGGCGGAGCCGGGAATCCAGCTCTTCGTTCACGGCTCGTGGCTCGACAAGCTCGGCCTGATCGAAGCCTCGCGGCACGGCTATGCGGTGGTGGTCACCGCCCACGCCCTGACGATGATCTTTTTCATGATCATGCCGGCGATGATCGGCGGCTTTGGCAACTGGTTCGTGCCGCTGATGATCGGCGCGCCGGACATGGCCTTCCCGAGGATGAACAACATCAGCTTCTGGATGCTGGTCGCCTCATGGGTGATGCTGCTGACCTCGATGATGGTCGACGGGGGGCCGGGCAAGGGCTTTGGCGGCGGCTGGACGATGTATCCGCCGCTGTCGGTCAGCGGCCACACCGGACCGGCCATGGATTGCGTGATCCTCTCGGTCCACCTGGCGGGGGCCAGCTCGATCCTGGGGGCGATCAATTTCATCACCACCATCTTCAACATGCGCGCCCCCGGCATGACCCTTCACCGGATGCCGCTGTTCGTCTGGTCGATCCTGGTCACGGTGTTCATGTTGCTGCTGGCGCTGCCGGTGCTGGCCGGGGCGATGACCATGCTGTTCACCGACCGCAATTTCGGCACCCATTTCTTTGACGCGGCCGGCGGCGGCGATCCGCTCATGTACCAGCACCTGTTCTGGTTCTTCGGCCATCCGGAGGTCTACATCCTGATCATTCCGGGCTTTGGCATGATCAGCCACATCGTCGCGACCTTTTCGAAAAAGCCGGTGTTCGGCTATCTGGCGATGGCCTACGCCATGGTCGCCATCGGCTTTCTGGGTTTCATCGTCTGGGCTCACCACATGTTCACCGTCGGCATGAGCGTGAACCTGCAGGCCTATTTCATCGCCGCGACCATGGTCATCGCCGTGCCGACCGGGGTGAAGGTGTTTTCGTGGATCGCCACCATGTGGGGCGGCTCGATCGAGTTCAAGACGCCGATGCTGTGGGCCATCGGCTTCATCTTCCTGTTCACCGTCGGCGGCGTCACCGGCGTGGTGCTGGCCAATGCCGGCGTCGACTACTCGCTGCACGACACCTATTACGTGGTCGCCCACTTCCACTATGTGCTGAGCCTGGGCGCCGTGTTCGCCATCTTCGGTGGCTTCTACTACTGGTTCGAGAAGATGTGGGGGGTGCGCTACAACGAGTTCCTCGGCTCTGTGCATTTCTGGATCACATTCATCGGCGTCAACGTGGTCTTCTTCCCGCAGCATTTCCTGGGCCTGCAGGGAATGCCGCGCCGGACGGTCGACTATCCCGCGGCGTTCAGCTTCTGGAACGGCGTCTCGTCCTTCGGCTATGCGATCACCTTCGTCGGCCTGATCGTGTTTTTGGTGGTGCTCGTCGAAGCCGCGGTCCGGCGCCGCCCCGCCAGAGCCAATCCGTGGGGCGTCGGCGCCACCACCCTGGAGTGGAGCCTCCCCTCGCCGCCACCGTTCCACAACTTCAACGAGCTGCCGGTGATCCACACCGACAGCCATTAGGTGGCCAAAGTGTTCAGAAGCCGCACTCCCGCGTTTCTTCCCCCTCTACCTGGGGGAAGTGGATCGGCGCGACTTCGCGCCGAGACGAAGGGGGGTTTGGGAACGGACGCAACAACCCCCTTCCCCCGCTTCGCGGGTACTTCCCCCAAAGGGGGGGAAGAAAGCCGTAAGCCTGGCCTCCCAATTCTTCCTCTACCTGCGGGAAGAGGGGCGATATGACCGACCAAAGCGTCTCCAGCGAGGCTCCGCCGCTGATCCAGGCCGCCAGCTGGCGGGACTATCTGCGGCTGCTCAAGCCTCGTGTGATGTCGCTGGTGGTGTTCACCGCCCTGACCGGTCTGCTGTGCGCCCGCACGCCGATGAACCCGATCCTGGCCGCCGTGGCCATCCTGTGCATCGCGGTCGGCGCGGGGGCCTCCGGGGCGCTCAACATGTGGTACGACGCCGACATCGACGCGCTGATGCGGCGAACGCGCGGGCGGCCGATCCCGGCGGGCCGGGTGCAAGGCGCCGACGCCCTGGCGATGGGCGTCACCCTGTCGATGTTCTCGGTCGCAATGATGGGGCTGGCGATCAACTGGCTGGCCGCGGGCCTGCTGGCCTTCACCATCGTCTTCTACGCGGTGGTCTACACCATGTGGCTCAAGCGCCGGACGCCGCAGAACATCGTCATCGGCGGCTTGGCCGGCGCCCTGCCCCCGCTGGTGGGCTGGGCCGCGGCCAGCGGAACAGCGCCACTCAACGCCTGGCTACTGGTGGCCATCGTGTTCTTCTGGACGCCGCCGCATTTCTGGGCGCTGTCGCTCTATACGACCGAGGACTACGCCAGGGCCGGCGTGCCGATGATGCCGGTGGTCAGGGGCGCGGCCTCCACGCGCCGCCAGATCCTGGCCTACAGCGTGATTCTCGCGCCGCTCGGCCTGGCGCCTGCCTTCACCGGCCTTGGCGGAGCGCTCTATCTGGCCGTGGCGGCCTGCGGCGGCCTCCTTATGCTGGTGCTCGCAGCACGCCTGGCGTTGAGCGATGCGGGCGATGGGGCCGGTCGGCGCATCGACGACGGCGCGCTCTATGCGGTGACGCCCTCGTCCAAGCCGGCGCGCAACCTGTTCGCGTTTTCCATCCTTTACCTCTTCAGCCTGTTCGCGGCCCTGCTCATCGAGCGCGTGGCCGGTTTCGCGCCGCTCGACCTGCTGCGATGAGCGATCCGAAAAACGAGGGCCCAGGCGCCGCCCGGTCGCGCAGGGGACGCAACATCGCCCTGGCCCTGGCGCTGGCCCTGTTCGTGATCATCGTCTTTGTGGTCACCATCGTGCGCCTGGGCGCCAATGCCGCAGCGCCGCCCCTCTGAGCTGGCCCACCGCAACGCCCGCCTGGCCATGGCCTGCGCCGCCGTGTTCCTGCTCATGGTCGGGGCGGCGTTCGCCGCCGTGCCGTTCTACCGGGCCTTCTGCCAGGCGACGGGATTCAACGGCACGGTGAAGCGCGTCTACACTGCGCAGGGCGCGGTTTCAGACAAGACCGTCGACGTGCGCTTCGACACCAATGTGCACGGCCTCTCCTGGCGCTTCGAACCGGTACAGCCCCATCAGCGGGTCAGGCTGGGCGCCTATACCCTGGCCTTCTTTCGGGCCACCAACACCGGCGACAGGGCCGCGACGGGCCGGGCAATCTACAACGTGCTGCCCGAATGGGCCGGCGCCTATTTCTCCAAGCTGGAATGCTTCTGTTTCAAGAACCAGACCATCGCGCCGGGCCAGAGCGTCGACTTTCCGGTCGTCTACACGGTCGATCCCCGCTACGCGAACGACGCCGAAAAGCGCGAGGCCGGTCAGATCACGCTGTCGTACACCTTCTTGCCGGCGGTCGTTGGGGCCGGGCAGACGGCGGCTGCGGATCAGAACGCGCGCTCGGCCCTTGGCGCGCGCCCGCACGCGGCGCTATAGCACCAACAACCCCGCGCGCCGGCCCCGCTTTGGCCGTTCCCGGGCATGAGGAAAGTTCGAAAGCGCGACATGGCCCACGAAGGCGTCAAACACGACTACCACCTGGTCAACCCCAGCCCGTGGCCGCTGATCGGTTCGATCGCGGCGGTCACCCTGACGCTCGGCCTGGTCACCTTCGTCAAGGGCCTGTTCGGCATTCCGAAGGGCGAGTGGTGGCTGATGGCGCTCGGCTTCGCCGGAGTCATCTGGACGATGATCGGCTGGTGGATGGATGTGGTCCGCGAAGCCAACGAGGGCGACCACACGCCGGTGGTGTCGCTCGGCCTTCGCTACGGGATGATCCTGTTCATCGTCTCGGAAGTGATGTTCTTCGTCGCCTGGTTCTGGATCTTCTTCGAGATGGCGCTTTTCCATCATGCGCGCACCCTGTCGCCGATCGACGATGTGCGCACCGCCTGGGCCAACTGGCCGCCGAAGGGCGTCGAGACGGTGCCGGCCTTTCACCTGCCGCTGATCAACACCCTGACGCTCCTGCTTTCAGGCACCACGGTCACCTGGGCCCACCATGCGCTGCAGACCGGAGATCGCCGCAGCGCGAAGATCGGCCTGGCCCTGACCATCGCCCTTGGCGTGCTGTTCACCTCGATCCAGGCCTATGAATACAATCACATCCTCGCCGACCACCTGTTCTATTCCGCGGAGTCGGCCAGCTCCGGCCTCTACGGTTCGTCGTTCTTCATGGCCACCGGCTTCCACGGCTTTCATGTGATCATCGGCACCATCTTCCTTTCGGTGTGCCTGATCCGGCTGCTGGCCGGAGGCTTTACACCCAAGCAGCACTTCGGATTCGAAGCCGCGGCCTGGTACTGGCACTTCGTCGACGTTGTCTGGCTGTTTTTGTTCACTTTCCTCTATGTGACCTTCGGCGCCGGCTGGGGGCATTGATCGGCGATGCGGCACCAGCGCGGCGTTTTCCGTTTGGCCTGACTTTCGCCGTCGCGGTCGGCCTGGCCGTGCTCATCGGCCTTGGCGTGTGGCAGGTCCATCGCCTGCGCTGGAAGCGGGGTCTGCTCGACAAGATCGCCGCCCTGTCCCACGCGCCACCCCAGCCGCTCGGCCCGGTTCTCGCGCGCGGTCAAGCCGGCGCTGATCTCGATTACACGCGGGTGGCGGCTCTATGCATAAGCCCCACATCGCCATCGCCGATGGTCTTCCGCTACGCGCTGCGCGACGGCCAGATCGGCTGGCGGGTGATGGGTGTGTGCCACTTGGCCGGCGCTCCCTACGATGGCCTGCTGATCGACCGGGGCTTGGCCGATCGCTTCGCCGGCGCCATGGCTCCCGCCCCGGCGACCTTCGCCGAGCCGGCGGCGATCACCGGCGTGCTCAGAACCGTGGCGGCCAGGGGCCCGTTCGACGGCCCGCCCCCGAGCGGCCGCGAGGGCGTCACCGTGCTCCGAGTGCTCAATCGCCAGGTTGCCTCGGAGCTGACGCGGCGCGCGGGCTTGCGGCGCCCGGCGCCTTGGTTCCTGGCCGTGGAGAGCGAGCGTCCGGCGCCGGATGGCGTGCGGCCCGCGGCCCTGCCCGCCGACATCCCCAACAACCATTTCGCCTATGCCCTGACCTGGTTCGGCCTTGCCGGGGCTCTGGGCTGCATCTATGCCGCCAGACTCTGGCAATGGCTCAGAGGCCGATGAAATATCTCTCGACACGCGGGAAGGCGCCGCAGGTGGGCTTCATCGACGCCCTGCTGCAGGGGCTGGCCCCTGACGGGGGGCTCTATGTCCCGGTCGCCTGGCCAGCCTTCACACACGATCAGATCGCGGCCTTCGCCGGGCGACCCTACGCCGAGGTCGCGGCCGTCATTGTGGGCGCCTTCGCCGGCGAGGACATCGCCGCCGATGTGATCTCGCAACTGTGCGCTGAGGCTTATGCGGGCTTCGCCCACGCTGCCGTCGCGCCGCTGAAGCAGTTGTCGCCGGGAACCTTCCTGCTCGAGCTGTTCCACGGCCCGACCCTGGCGTTCAAAGACCTGGCCATGCAGCTTCTGGCGCGGCTCTACGACCATGCGCTGGCCGTGCGCGGGGGCGCGATGACCGTGGTCTGCGCCACCTCCGGCGACACGGGCGGCGCGGCGGTCAAGGCCTTCGCCGGGCGCGCCAACGTGCGGCTGGTGGTGCTTTTCCCGCAGGATCGAATTTCGGAGGTGCAGCGGCGGTTCATTACCGCCTGCGATGCGGAAAATGTCCGCGCCGTGGCCGTTGCCGGCGACTTCGACGATTGCCAGGCAATGGTCAAGGCGATGTTCGAAGATGCTGATTTTGTCGCCGCCATGCGGCTGGCGGCGGTCAATTCGATCAACATCGCCCGCATCGTCGCCCAGAGCGTCTACTACTTCACGGCCGCGGTGGCCGTGGGCGCTCCGGCCCGGCGCGTGGCGTTTTCAGTTCCCACCGGCAACTTCGGCGACGCCTTCGCCGGGTTCGCCGCCAGCCGCATGGGCTTGCCCATCGAACGGATCGTCGTCGCCACCAACGGCAACGATATCGTCGTGCGGGCCATCGAGGAGGGTCGCTATGCCCGGGAGGCCGTGATCGCCACTCAGAGCCCGGCCATGGATATCCAGGTCGCCTCCAATTTTGAGCGCCTGTACTTCGAGTCCGTCGAGCGGATGGCCGAGGAAACCGCCCGCGCCTTTCGCGCCTTCGGCGCCAGCGGCATGCTGCACATTCCGCCGGCGGCTCTGGAGCGGATGCGCGGCCTTTTCACCGGCGCCGCCGTCAGCGAGGCGCGAACGGCGCGCACGATCCTCGCCACATTCAATGAAACCGGCGAACTCATCGATCCTCATACGGCGGTCGGCGTGGCCGGCGCTCTTGAAGCGCGAATCACCGACCAGGCGACGCCGGTGATCTGCCTGGCCACGGCCCATCCCGCGAAGTTTCCGCAAGCGGTGCGTTCAGCCGCGGGCGTATCTGCGCCAACACCCCCGGTCGTCGCCGCACTGGCCGACGCGACGGAGCACGTCGACGCCCTGGAAGCCGATGTCGAGGTCATCAAGGCCTACGTCCGCGGTTTCGCCCAATCATGAGCCAACCCGTCGGCGCGTCCCCCGCCGTGCACACCCTGCCTGGCGGCATTCGGGTGATCTGCGACCATGCTCCAGGCTTTGAAACCCTTGCGGTAAGCGTCGTCGCCGGCCGTGGCGCTCGCTGGGAGGGCGCAAGTCAGAGCGGCTGGTCGCATCTCTTGGAGCACATGGTGTTCAAGGGAGCCGGCGGCCGCACCGCGCGCCAGATCGTCGAGGCGATCGAGGCTCGGGGCGGCCAGATCAACGCCGCCACCGGACATGAGCGCACCAGCTTCCAGGTGCGGACCCTGAAGGACAGCCTGGCGCTGTCTGTCGAACTCGCCGCCGACCTGATCCTGCGGCCGACCCTCGATGCCGAAGACCTGGTCCGGGAAAAGCGGGTTGTCGCCCAGGAGCTGGCCGAGGCGTCGGACGCGCCGGATGACAAGGTGTTCGAACTGGCCCAGGCCGCCGCCTTTAAGGGCCAGCCGCTGGGCCGGCCGATCCTGGGCGCGCCGAGAGCGGTGGCCGCGGCGACGCCGCAGGGCCTGGAGGCTTGGCGAGAGCGTCTCTATGCGCCCGACCGCCTGGTGGTCAGCGCCGCCGGCGCGGTTGACGAGGACGCTCTGTTGAGCCACGTCGAACGCGCCTTCGCCGGGGCCACGTCGCCTCCGCCGCAAACGCCCGCGGCCGCGGTCTTCAAAGGCGGCGCGGCGGTGAAGCGGCGAAACCTCGAGCAGGCGCATGTGGTGTTCTTGCTGCCAGCGCCGGGGGCCGATGATGGCGACCGCTTCGCCCTGCGCCTGTTTGCCGAGATGCTTGGCGGCGGCATGTCTTCGCGGCTGTTCCAGGAAGCGCGGGAGCGGCTGGGTCTGGCCTACGCCATCGACGCCTTTGCCGAGGTCTACGCCGACGCGGGCCTACTGGGCGTCTACGCGGGCTGCGCCGCGGGGGACGCCGGCGAGCTGGCCCGCGTCGCCGCCGATCAGATTCGCGCCCTCGCCGCCGGCTGTGGCGAGGCTGAACTGGCCCGAGGCAAGGCTCAGGCCAAGGCGGGGCTGTACATGAGCGCCGAGTCCCTGGCCAGCCGCGCCGAACAGAACGCCGCCCAGTTGCTGGTCTATGGCCGCCTGGTTTCGCCAGCCGAACTGGCCGCCTCGATCGAGGCCGTCAGCCCGCGCGATATCGCCCGACTAGGCGGCCGCCTGCTGCGGTCGGGCCGATCAGCGGCGAGCGTTCTTGGGCCCTCAGCGGCGCTGGACGCCGCCGCCCGGTTCGACGCGACCTTGTTCGGCACATAGACGCCAGGAGCCGTCCGCCGCGTGCTCGCCCCGCATTTGGCTTGCGGAGAAAACGGCGCCAAAATCCTTCCATGGCCCTTCTGGACTGGATCGCGTCTGGCTCCGAGCCGCGCCTGGAGGGCGACGGGGTGCGGCTACGTCCGCCGCGGGCGTCGGACTATGTCGAATGGGCTCAGCTGCGATCGCGCTCGCGGGCTTTCCTGCAGCCTTGGGAGCCGACGTGGCCGGCCGACGATCTGACCAAGGCGGCCTTTCGCCGGCGGCTGGCCGCCTATGCCCACGACACGGAGCGCGGCGCGGCGTTCCCATTTCTGGTCTTCCGCGAGAGCGACGGGGCGATGGCCGGCGGCATCACCTTGTCGAACATCCGCCGCGGCATCGCCCAGATGGGCGCCGTTGGCTATTGGATCGGCGAACCCTATGCCCGGCAGGGCCATACCCTGCAGGCGTTGAAGGCGGTTACCCGCTTTTGTTTCACCCGGCTTGGGCTTCACCGCATAGAGGCGGCCTGCATTCCGACCAATGAGGCCTCGCGCGGCGTGCTGGCCAAGGCGGGCTTCAATGAGGAGGGTCTGGCGCGAGCTTATCTGAGAATTAACGGAAATTGGCGAGATCATCTGTTGTTTGGCTTGATCTCGCCGGCGCCCGCCAGTGAGCAGCGACACGAGGACGTGCTGGTCTAGTCCGGCGCGGGACGTTTCAGGATGACCATGGCGCCCACCCTGCTCTGGGACGCAACCACAATGCTCGAGGCCCTCGGGGGCGCCGATGTCGTCGTCTGGCTATGGGAGCCGGGGCGCGATCGCCTTTCCCTGACCGGGGCTTCGCGGGCGCTTGGCTTTGGCCCGCTCGCGCCGGAATGTACATCGGCGGCGATCCGATCGCTGGTCCTGCCCTCGGACCGGGCCGGCGTTGACGAAATGCTGACGCAGCGCGAGCCGGGCGCGGAAATCTCCGCGCGCGTTCGCATGCGGAGCGCCGAGGCTTGCATTTGGCGGGGGATCTGGCTCGAAGAGGGCATGCGGGCGGCAGGGGTGGCGATACGCGAATCGCGTTTCGCCGCGACCCGGACAGACGTGGTCACCGGCCTCCTCGATCGTCGCGCATTCATTGACCGCGCGCGGGAGCGGCTGACCTTGCCGATCGACTACGATCTCGTGGTGGCCGACCTCAACCGCTTGCGCCGGCTCAACGAGGCCCTTGGGCATGATCGCGCCGACCTGGTTTTGGCGGTGCTCGGATCGCGTCTCGCAGCGGCCTTCCCGAGCGAAGCGGTGCTTGCCCGAATCGGCGAGGACGAATTCGCCGTCATCACGCCGGCGCTCGAGGATGGCGCCAGTGCGTCGGACAGGCTTCGCGCCGCTCTCGAAGCGCCCCTGCGGATCGCCGGGTTCGACATCTTTCCCACCCTTTCGATCGGCGTCCTGCGGACCAAGGGCGGCGCGAATGCCCAGGATGCGGCGGAGCTGTTGCGCAGGGCGGAACTTGCCGTCGAAGCGGCAAAGGCTTCGGGGCGCGGCGGCGCGGCCGCCTATGAGCGCAACCTGGAAAATGACGGCCTTTCAAGGCTGGCTCTGGAATCGGATCTGCGCGGGGCTATCGGCCGCGGCGAGATCGAGCCGTTCTTCCAGCCGATCGTGCGCCTTTCCAGTGGCGAGCTGTCCGGCTTCGAGGCCCTGGCGCGCTGGCGCCATCCCCGCCGCGGTCTGCTCGCGCCCGACGACTTCCTGGGCGCCATGGCCGAGATGGGGCTGATGGAGGAGCTCGGCTCTTTCATGATGCGCAAAGCGGCGCGTCAGCTCGATGCGTGGCGCCGCGCCCACACGGCGATGGCGGCGATGACCATCGCGGTCAATCTTTCGACCGGCGAGATCGACCGTCCGGGCCTGACCGCCGATGTCGCCGCCCTGGTGAAGGAATTTTGTCTGCCGAAAGGCGCCTTGAAACTGGAGATTACCGAGGGCGACCTCATGCGCGACCCGGATCGGACGGCCATCACCCTGCGGGCGCTGCGCGAGGCGGGCGCCGGCCTGGCGCTCGACGATTTCGGCACCGGTTTCTCGTCGCTGTCCTACCTCTCGCGCCTGCCCTTCGACACCCTGAAGATCGATCGCTACTTCGTTTGCACCATGGGCTCCAATGAGGGTTCGGAGAAAATCGTCCGCTCGGTGATCCGGCTGGGCCAGGACCTGTCCCTCGAAGTCGTCGCCGAGGGCGTGGAAAACGCGGTGATGGCCCGGCATTTGCTCAAGCTGGGCTGCGATTACGGCCAGGGCTTCGGCTACGCGCCGCCCCTGTCGCACCAGGAGGCCGAGGTCTATCTGAATGAAAGCTACGCCGACGGCGCGGCGCCGCTGAAAGCCCGGGGTTAGAGCGCAAGCCTCAAGTCTAGGCGCGGCCGGCCTGGGCGGAGAGATGTTCGGCGGCGACGCCGATCTTGCCAAGGGCCCGGGACCACTTGTGTTCATGATCGTCGCCGAACACCAGATCCTCATCAGCCTCGCAGGTCAGCCAGACGTTTTCACGAAGCTCATTCTCGAGCTGCCCCGCGCCCCAGCCGGCATAGCCCAGGGCCATCAGCGAACGGCGCGGCTGGCTGTTGTGGCCGGCGATGGCCTCCAGCACATCGCGCGTGGCGGTGAGAGCTATGCCTTGGGCGACCTCGATGCTGGAAGGCGCGCAGGCATGATCGTCGGTGTGCAGGACAAAGCCGCGCTCGCCTTCAACGGGACCGCCCAGTAGCACCCGGTCGCCGGACCGGTCGACCGACGGCTTGACGCCGAGGCGGCCAAGCAACTGCGAGACGCTCAGGCCCTCGACCGGGCGGTTGATCAACAGGCCCATGGCGTGCTCGTCATCGTGCGCGCAGACAAAGACCACCGCGCGCTCAAACCTGGGGTCGCCAATACCCGGCATGGCGACCAATAGCCGGCCGGTCAGGTGGGAGCTGGAAGGCGTGTCCATCGGGCGATGATCGTCGCTCCCCGTCCCGGATTCAAGTCCGCGCGCGCGGCGACCCCTTGGCTGGCGCGGGTCGGCCCTCTATCTGCGGGGCATCTCGATCACTCTAATGACAAGGAAAAACCATGGCCCTCAAAGTCGGCGACAAGATTCCCGCCGCCAACCTCACCATCTTCGGGTCCGATGGCCCAAAACCGATCACCACCGACGAGCTGTTCAAGGGCAAGAAGGTGGCCCTGTTCGCCTTGCCCGGCGCCTTCACCCCGACCTGTTCGGCCAAGCACCTTCCGGGCTTCACGGCAAAAACCGCCGAACTGCGGGCCAAGGGGGTCGACACCATCGCCTGCGTCTCGGTCAACGACGTTTTCGTGATGAAGGCCTGGGGTGAGAACCAGAGCGTCGGCGACAAGGTGTTGATGCTGGCCGACGGCAATGGCGAGTTCACCCGCGCGGTCGGCCTGGAGATGGACGCCAAGCGCTTCGGCATGGGCGAGCGCTCGCAACGCTATTCGATGGTCGTCGACGACGGCGTGATCAAGGAGCTCAACGTCGAGCAGGGCGGCGAATTCAAGGTCTCCTCCGCCGAGTACATGCTCGCCCAACTTTAGGAAGTAGGTCGAAACCACTCTTCCCCCTCTCTGTGGGAAGTACCGCTGAAGTCGGGGGAGAGGCTCTTGGGGGCGCCGGCAGACCCCCTTCGTCTCGGCGCAAAAGCGCGCCAATGTTGGCGTTCCCCGAGGTAGAGGGGGAAGAGAGAGGGAATCACCCCACTGCCTGCAAAGGCCAATGGCCTAGGCTCCCAGCGACTGCGGGGTGGCGCGGAACAGATCCACCGCTCCTTGGGTGACGGCCGGTGTCAGGCCGGGGGCCTGGGCGAGAACCTGTTCGGCGAACACCCGCGCCAGGCCTATCTTCGTGCGCCAATAGTCTTGCGGGCCGTCGCCGGCGGCGATCATCCGCGACGCCGCCAGCGCCTGCTTGCCCAGCATCCAGCCGCCGACTACGTCGCCGAGGAGCTTCAGATAAGGCGTGGCGCCCGCCAGGGCGTCGGGCTGGGCGTGACCGCGGCGCTCGATCAGCCAGCCGGTGGCGGCCTGCACCGCCGCCAGCCCCGCTTCGAGGCGCGCGCCGATGGTGTGCAGCCACGCGTCGTCGGAGCTCTTCAACGCCGCGGCGGTAACGAACACATCGCCGACCAGTTCGCGCACGGCCTGGCCCTTGCCGAGCGCCAGCTTGCGGCCCATCAGGTCGATGGCCTGGATGCCGTTGGTGCCTTCGTAAATCGGCAGGATGCGCGCGTCGCGATAGTGCTGGGCCGCGCCCGTTTCCTCGATGAAACCCATGCCGCCGTGCACCTGCAGGCCCATTGAAGCGACCTCGACCGCCATATCCGTCGACCAGGCCTTGGCGATCGGCGTCAGCAGCTCCGCGCGCAGGAGCGCGGCGTCGCGGTCGACCGGATTGCCCGCAAGCCGCGCCACGTCCGAGGCCACGGCGGTGGAAAGGCAAATGCCTCTCGCAGCCTCGACCTTGGCCTTCATCAGCATCAGCGTGCGGCGCACGTCCGGATGGTCGAACAGCGGCGAGGGCAATGCCCCGGTCCAAGCGGAGCGGCCCTGTTTGCGATCGAGCGAAAAGGCCAGCGCTTGCTGGTAAGCCCGCTCGGCGATGCCGACTCCCTGCACGCCGACCTGCAACCGGGCGGCGTTCATCATCACGAACATCGCCGCCAGCCCCTGGTTGGGCGCGCCGACCAGCTCGGCCCGGGCGCCCTCGAACAGCATCACGCAGGTGGGCGACGCCCTGACCCCGAGTTTGTGCTCGAGACTGGCGGCGCGAAGGCCGTTGGCCGCGCCCAGGGCGCCGTCCTCGCCGACCAGGCGCTTGGGGGCCAGGAACAGCGACAGGCCGCGCGATCCGGGCGGCGCGTCGGCCACGCGGGCCAGAACCATGTGGATGATGTTCTCGGCGCAGTCGTGGTCGCCCCAGGTGATGAAGATCTTCTGGCCGGTGAGGCGGTAGCCGCCGTCTGGCTCGGGATCGGCACGGGTGGTCATCGCGCCCAGATCCGATCCCGCCTGCGGCTCGGTGAGATTCATCGTTCCGGTCCACTCGCCTGAGACGAGCCTGTCCAGGTAAAGGCTCTTCTGGCGCGCGGTGCCGTGGGCAGCCAGGGCGTCAATGGCCGCCTGGGTCAGCATCGGGCAAAGGCCGAAGGCCATGTTCGCCGCCTGGACCATCTCGAATACCGCCACTTCCAGCGCCTTGGGCAAGCCCTGGCCGCCGAATTGAGGATCGGCGGAGAGGCTGTTCCAGCCGCCGGCGGCGAAAGCCCTGTAGGCGTCCGCAAAGCCCGGCGCGGCGCGCACCGCGCCGTTCTCGAAGCTTGCCCCCGCCAGATCGCCTGGACGGTTGAGCGGCGCGAGAACATCGCCGCAGAACGCCCCCGCCGCTTCGAGCACCGCCGCTACGGTGTCGGCGTCCGCGGCGGGAAACGCGCTGGCCAGCCGCTCGAAGTCCGCCGCCTCGGTCAGGGCGAACAGGATGTCTCGGACCGGCGCCTTGTAGGTCATGGCAATATTCCTCGTTGCCGCTCACGCCTTGCCGCATGGGGACGCGGACTCGCATTCACGCTTTCGTGAGCGTTAGGTTTTCCGCATCGAAACAGCGCCACAATCGCCCGCGCCTCTGTCCCCCAATACCAAGGACCGCTGCTTGATCGTGCGACGCGCCTTCGCGGTTCTGTTGTTCGCCCCGTGCGCCTTCGCGCCCGGACCGGCTTTGGCGGCCTCGCAGAGCATCGCCGACCTGCCGGACGGCGGCTATGCTTTGGAGGCCAACCAGAGCAGCATCACCGCCCAGGTCATGCATCTGGGTGTATCGTTCTATACGCTCCGCTTCGATGGCTTTCGGGCCACGCTCGCCTACGATCCGGCTCACCCGGAGGCTGCGCGCGTGCGGGCCACGGTCGACGCAACCTCCCTCGATGTGGGCGCTGATTACAGCGGGCGCTTCGCGCAGGAATTCCTGGCTGCGGACAAGTTCCCGACCGTCACCTTCGTCTCGACGCGCATCGAACCTGGCGTTGGCGGCCACGGGACCATGACCGGCGACCTGACCCTGCGGGGCGTCACCCGGCCGGTCACCTTCGAGGTCGCCTTCGATGGCGTCGGCAAGGGCCTGTTCGGCGGCGTTTTGGCGGGATTTACCGCCACCACGACCATCAAGCGCTCCGAATTCGGATCGGACTTTCTGCAGAACGTCGTCGGCGACGCGGTGAAAATCGAGATACAAGCGGAGTTTGCCAGGAAGTAGAGGGCCCCGCGTTGCCCGCCCCTTCGAACTTCGAACGCGCCGCCCGGCCTCCCGCAAGCGGCATCGGCGGTCATGGCCATGACTCGGCCGAAACAGAGGCTGCGGCCCAGGCGCTGGCTTGGGGGGATCTCGTCATCCTGCCGACCGAAACCGTCTATGGCCTCGCGGCCGATGCCGCCAATGCCGCGGCCGTCGCCCGCCTCTTCGCCGCCAAGCGCCGTCCAAGCTTCAATCCTCTGATCACCCATGTCTCCGACACCGGCCGCGCGCGCACGATCGCCACGCTTGGCGATGCGGGCGAGCGACTGGCGCGGGCATTCTGGCCCGGACCGCTGACCATCGTCGGGGCCGTGAGGGACGGTCAATCGGTCTGCGACCTGGCGCGCGCGGGGCTGGATACCGTTGCGGTGAGAGTTCCGGCGAACTCCGTCGCCCAGGCGGTCCTCGCCAAGTTCGCCGGTCCCATCGTGATGCCCTCGGCAAATCGGTCGGGCCGCCCCAGCCCCACGACCTTCGCCGCCGCGATGGAGGAGACCGGCGCCTTCGCAGCGCTCGGCCTCGACGACGGACCCTGCGTCCGCGGGCTGGAATCCACCGTCGTGGCGGTTCTCGACGGGCCTCCCCGGTTGCTGCGCCCAGGCCCGGTTACGCGGGAGGCGATCGAGGCGCTGATCGGCCCGCTGGCCGCCGCCGGCATGGACGCCGCGCGGTCTCCGGGGCGTATGGCGCGACACTATGCGCCGGATGCGCCGGTGCGCCTTGAAGCGACGGCGCCGCGCCCGGGCGAGGCGTTCCTGGCCTTCGGCGATGCCGAGGCCGGCCCAGCGGTGTTCAACCTCAGCCCCGCAGGCGATCTTGCCGAGGCCGCCGCCAATCTCTTCGCGTTCCTTCGAGCCGCCGACGCCTTGGCGCCGACCGCGATCGCCGTCGCCTCAATTCCCAGCGACGGATTGGGCGAAGCCATCAACGACCGCCTGCAGAGGGCCGCGGGGATGGTGGGATGAGCAGGCAGGTTCCAGCCGATGTGATCGCCAGGCTCAAACAGGCCCTCGGCCAGGGCGGCTGGAGCGAGGATCCCGACCGGCTGGCGGCAAAACTCGTCGAATGGCGCGATCGCTGGAGCGGGCGCACGCCGCTGCTCGCCCTTCCCAGGGACACGGCGCAGGTGGCCGCCGTCGTCGCGATCTGCGCGGAGAGCGGAACCGCCATCGTTCCGCAAGGGGGCAACACGGGTCTGGTCGGGGGTCAGATTCCGCAAGGCGAGATCCTGGTCTCCACGGAACGCATGGCCAAGGTGCGCGAGGTGTCGCCCCTCGACGACGCCATGGTGGTCGAGGCGGGCCTGACCCTGGCGGGCGTTCACGAAGCGGCGGCCGGGGCGGATCGGCGCTTTCCGTTGAATCTCGCCTCGGAGGGTTCAGCGACCGTCGGCGGCCTGGTCTCGACCAACGCCGGGGGGACCGCGGTGCTGCGCTATGGAAGCATGCGTAACCTGGTGCTGGGCCTTGAGGCGGTGCTGCCCAGCGGCGAAATCTTCCACGGGCTCAAGTGGCTGCGCAAGGACAACACCGGCTACGATCTCAAGCAGCTGCTGATCGGGGCTGAAGGCACCCTGGGCATCGTCACCGCCGCGGTGCTGAAGCTGTTTCCGCCGCTGGCCTCGCGCGCCGTCGCGTTCGCGGGCGTGGCTGGACCGTCGGCGGCGATCGATCTCCTGGCCCACGCCAAGGCCGAAACCGGTGGGGCTGTCGAGGCCTTTGAACTGATCGGCCGCCTTGGCGTCGAGCTGGCCATCGCGCATCTTCCGGGCGGGCGCGACCCGCTGGCCGCGCCGTGGCCGTGGTACGTGCTTATCGAAGTAGCCGATGCGGAGGCGGGCGTAAGCGAACGGGCCATGGAGCGGCTGCTGGCGGCCGGCCTCGACGCGGGCCTGATCGGGGATGCGGTTATTGCCCAAAACGAGGGTCAGGCGCGCGCCTTCTGGGCTCTGCGGGAAGGCCAGTCGGCCGCGCAGAAGCCGGAGGGGCCCGCGTGGAAGCACGACATTTCCGTGCCCGTCTCCCGTATCGCCGATTTCATCGAGGCAGCGTCGTCGGCTTTGACGATGCGCTACCAGGGCGTGCGCATCGATGCGTTTGGTCACGTCGGCGACGGCAACGTTCACTTCGACGTGCTTGGGCCGATCGGCGGGGAAGCCGCCGCGCACGTCGCCGGCCGAGACGAAGGCGCGCGCATCGTCCACGATCTCGCGGTCAGCATGGGCGGCTCGATCAGCGCCGAGCACGGACTGGGCTCGATGAAGACGGCCGAGGCGCTGGCCTACAAGGACCCGGCCGATGTCGCAGCCCAGCGCGCCGTCCGCGCCGCCCTAGATCCGGGTCGGATGATGAATCCCCGGGTGTTGTTCTAGCGTCGCGGCGCCGGAAGCCTTAAGCCACGGCCATGTTGATGGTGATCTCCCCGGCAAAGGCGCTGAATTTCGCCGCGCCGAGCTTCGATGTTCCGCTGACCATGCCGCAGCTGATCGACGAAGCCGCAACCCTTGCGAAAACCACGCGGCGGCTGACCGTGCGCGACCTCAGATCGCTGATGGGGATTTCCGACAAGCTCGCCAAGCTCAACCGCGAGCGTTTCCAGGCTTTCGACGCCGAGCGGGACGATGGCGTGCAGGCGGCGTTCGCCTTCAACGGCGATGTCTACCTCGGCCTCAAGGCGCGCGATCTGGGCAAGCCGGCGCTGAAATGGGCGCAGGACCATCTGCGCATTCTCTCAGGCCTTTACGGGGTTCTGCGCCCCCTGGACGCTATCCAGCCCCATCGCCTGGAAATGGGTTCGCGCCTGAAGACCCGGCGGGGGACAAATCTCTATCAGTTCTGGGGCGGCCGCATCGCAGAGGCGCTGAACGCGGCGGCGGAGGGCCACGCCGATCCGAGCCTGATCAACCTTGCCAGTCACGAATATTTCGCGGCCGTCGATCGCGGGGCTCTGAAAATCCCGGTGATCAACTGCCATTTCAGCGACGATCGCGACGGCGCCCTGCGGCCGCAAGGTTTCGTCGCCAAGCGCGCCAGGGGCCTGCTGGCGCGCTTCGCCATCGACCAGCGCGCGGAAACAGCTGCGGATCTGAGGGCGTTCGACACCGACGGCTACAGCTTTCGAGCGGCCGCATCGACCCCAACGGACTGGGTGTTCGCACAGGCCCAACCGAGGCGGCCCGCCTGAGCACCGCGCGCCAACTTTCCGGCAAGGTGGCCATCGTCACCGGCTCGACGAGCGGCATCGGGGCCGCCATGGCCGGAGCCCTGGCCGGCGCGGGCGCCACACTGATCATCAATGGCCTTGGCGATGGCGCGGACATCGAAGTCCAGCGCGAGGCGCTCCAGTCGCAATGCGGCGTCCAGGTGCGCTACCACGGCGCTAACATGATGGCTCCGGGCGAAATCGTCGACATGGTCGATCTGGCGCGGCGCGAATTTGGCCGACTGGACATTCTGGTCAACAACGCGGGCGTCCAGCACGTCTCGCCGGTTGAGGATTTCCCGATCGAAAAGTGGGACCAGATCATCGCTATCAATCTGACCTCGGCCTTCCTGGCCATACGCGCGGCCGTGCCGCTGATGAGGGCCCAGGGGGCCGGGCGGATCGTCAACATCGCCTCGGCGCACGCGCTTGTCGCCTCGCCGTTCAAGAGCGCCTATGTCGCCGCCAAGCACGGCCTCTTGGGCCTGACGCGCACCATCGCCCTCGAGGTCGCCCAGGCGGGGATCACCTGCAACGCCATCTGCCCGGGCTACGTGAAGACGCCGCTGGTGGAGCGCCAGATCGCCGACCAGGCCAAGGCCCGCAAGATGAGCGAGGCGGCAGTGATGAGCGACGTGATCCTGGCCGCCCAGCCAACCAAGCGTTTCGTCGAATTCGCCGAGCTGGCCGGTCTGTTGCTGTATCTGGTCGGCGACCTTGGCGGTTCGGTCAACGGCGCGGCGCTCAGCATCGACGGCGGCTGGACCGCCGCGTGAGGCGAACGCCTCTACACCACTGCAACGGGAGCCCGCATCATGGCCTACGAGCCGTTCAATCTATCCGGAAAGGTGGCGCTGATCACCGGCGGGAACCGCGGCATCGGTCTTGGCATGGCCACCGCGTTGGCGCAGGCGGGGGCCGACGTGGTCATCTGGGGGAGCAACGCCGGCCACAACCTGGCCGCTGAGGGCGAAATGAACCGCCTCGGCGTGCGGGTTCTGGCCCAGCAGGTGGACGTCGCCAATGAAGCGCAGGTGGTCGGCGCGATGACCGAGGCGGTGCTAGCCATGGGACGGATCGATACGGTGATCGCCAACGCCGGCATCGGCGGCGGCGCCCGGTCGTTTTCAGAAATGAGCGTCGAGACCTGGCGCAAGGT
>DATCCB010000019.1:0-35835 GCA_036511515.1 Caulobacteraceae bacterium
GGGGAGCGCCCCCGCCGCGACCGGCAACGTGGTCATGGGCGTGACCATCTCGAACCCCGCCAAGGTCCTGTGGCCCGACGACGGCGCGGGCGGCGCGATCACCAAGCTCGACCTGGCGCGCTATTACGAGGCCGTGGCCAAGTGGATGTTGCCGCATATTCAGGGGCGGCCGTGCTCGATCATCCGCGCGCCCGATGGCATCGGCGGCGAGTGTTTCTTCCAACGCCATGCGATGAAGGGCGCATCGAGCCTGATCGAACTGACCACGGTGTCGGGCGATCGCCAGCCCTATCTTCAGATCGACCGCGCCGAGGGCCTGGCCGCGGTGGCCCAGACCGGCGGGGTTGAGCTGCATCCCTGGAACTGCCAGCCGGGCCGCCCCGATGCCGCCGGCAGGCTGGTGTTCGATCTGGATCCGTCGCCCGAGCTTGGTTTCGATGCGGTGATCCGGGCCGCCATCGAGGTTCGCCAGCGGCTTGAAGATCTGGGGCTGGTCGCCTTCTGCAAGACCACTGGCGGCAAGGGGTTGCACGTGGTCACGCCGCTGAAGGACGCGGTGGATTGGCCGACGGCGAAGGCATTCGCGCGCGAAGTCTGCGCCCGCATGGCGGCCGATACCCCGACGGCCTATGTGCTGAACATGGCCAAAAAAGTGCGTTCGGGGCGAATTTTCCTCGACTATTTGCGCAACGACCGTATGTCCACCGCCGTGGCGCCGCTTTCGCCGCGGGCCCGGCCGTTGGCTACGGTGTCGATGCCGATCAGCTGGGGCCAGGTGCGCTCAGGGCTGGACCCCAAGCGTTTCACCGTGCGCGCCGCGCCAGGGCTGCTGGCCAAGGCCTATGCGTGGTCCGACTATCCCGCCGGCGCCCGGCCCCTGGCGGCTGCGATCAAGCGGCTGGACGCTACAGCCCGGGCAGCTTGAGCTTGGCGGGCTTCTGGCGCGAGATGATCACCGGCTGATCGCCAGTCAGGCTGGCGATGCGCGTGGCCTCGGTCTGGGCGTCGACCGGAGTGGCGACGCCAGCGCCGGGATCGGCGACTGGATCGGCGGCGGGCTGACCCTTTCTCCAGAACATCACCCAGTCGGCAAAGCCGCGGTCCTTGTGCGCGATGCCGCCGAACTCGTCATCGACGACGTAACGGATCAGGGGATCGGCCTTGTCCCCACCGGCGCGCGAGACCAGCAGCTTTTCGCCATCGGAGCGCACCTCGGCGTCACGCTGGCCGATCAGAGCCTGACGCGCGGCGCTCTCGGGCTGCAGTTCCTGCGGACGCGGCTCGCCCGGCGCCGGCGGGCGCAAGGAAAAATCGGGGGGAAGAACCAGCGGCGCCTTGGAGACGACGCGAAACTCGTCCGGGGTTACCTTGGCGACGCCAAACGCCCGGGACGCCGACTGGCAGCCGGCCAGACCCGCCGCGCCGACCAGGATCGCCACCGCCAGGACAGGGGTTGAACGCATGGGTGAAAGGTTCCTATTTCTTGGGCCGCCCCAGCCCTCGCCGCGCGTCCAATAGCGCATTCGAACGGTGCGCGACAGAGGCGCCGCTCGGCCGCTTTGCTCAAGAAGAGTCGCGCGGCGCAAACAGGCTCTCGGCGATCAGCAAGGCGATGCCGACGGTGATCGCGCTGTCGGCGAGATTGAAAACCCATGGGAAGTGAAGGCCCTGGAGGTCGATGAAATCGACCACCGCTCCGTTTCTGACCCGGTCGATGAGGTTCCCCACCGCTCCGCCCATGACCAATCCGATGGCCAGCGCCAGGAAGGTGCGACGATTGCGCCAGGCCCACACAATCAGTGCGACGGCGACGGCCAGCTCGAACACCGACAGAGCCCATCTGGACCACTGGGCGTGACTGCGCAGCAGGCCATAGGCGACGCCCGGATTGCGAACCAGGGTGAGATGCAGCGGACCCCAGAGCGCCAGCGTCTGACCGTCCGCGAGACGAAGATCACCCACAATCCAGTGCTTGACCCACTGATCGAAGACAATGATTGCGATGGCCGCGCCATAGGCCAGCGTCCGTCCGCGCGCGGCCCCGCTCACCGGTCGCCCGCGTCCCACCAGGCCACGGCGTCGGCGTCGCGCAGCGAGAGATCCGGGTAGCGCGGATCGGCGCCAACCTCGGCCAAAATCCGCCAGGAGCGCGCGCATTTGCCACCCTCCGCGATGAGCGCCTCGACGCTGACGGCGGGCGTGTCGCTGATCCGGAAGGCTCCCGCCGGCCCCTTGCCCGCGATCAGCTCTGCCTGGCTGGTGCGGAACACCTCGGCCGGATCGAGGCCGTCGAAGGCCGCCAGAAGGGCCGGGTCGGCGAGATGGACACGCGGCGCCCCTTCCAGCGCCGAGCCGATGCGCTTGTCCCTTCGCTCGATCTCCAGGGCGCCGGTAACCACCGCGACCACTTGGTCGATCCTGGCCCAGCGCGCGGCCTCCGCCTCGTCGCGCCAGCCATCCGGCGTGGCTGGAAACAGCCGCAGGCTGTTGGACCCCCGATCGGGGAACCGCGTCCCCCAGGCTTCTTCCATGGTGAAGGGAATGAGCGGCGCGAGCCAGACGGTGAGGCGCTCGAAGACCTGGTCCATGACCGTGCGGCAGGCGCGCCGGCGTTGCGAGTCGGGCCGGTCGCAATAGAGCACGTCGCGGCGCACGTCGAAGAACAGGGCCGAAAGGTCGTTGGAACAGAACTCGGCCAGGGAGCGGACGACGTCGGCGAAGTCGTAGCGCAGGTAGGCGGCGCGCACCTCGCCGTCGAGACGCCATAGCCGGTGCAGAATATAGCGCTCCAGCGGCGGCATCGCCTCGGCCGGGACGCGCTCGGCATCCTCGAAGCCGGCCAGCGCGCCCAGCAGATAGCGCACGGTGTTGCGCAGCTTACGATAGGCGTCGATGGTCGTCTGCAGGACAGCGCGGCCGATGCGCTGGTCCTCCGAATAGTCGGCCAGCGCCGCCCAGAGGCGCAGAATCTCAGCCCCGCTCTCCCTGATCACCGTCTGCGGCTCGGTGGTGTTGCCGCGAGACTTCGACATTTTCTCCCCGTTCTCATCGAGGGTGAAGCCGTGGGTCAGCACCGCATCGAAGGGCGCCCTGCCGCGCGTCGCACAGGCCTCGAGCAGGGAAGACTGGAACCAGCCGCGATGCTGGTCGGAGCCCTCGAGATAGAGGTCGGCGGGCCAGTGGCTGTGCTCGTATCCTTCGAGCACGAAGCTGTGGGTCGAGCCGGAATCGAACCACACATCGAGGATGTCTTCGATCTTCTCGTAGCGTTCGGGGTCGTGGTTGCCGAGGAAATCGCGAGCCGGCCGGGTGAACCACGCATCGGCGCCCTCCTCGGCGATCAGGCCCACGATCCGCGCATTGACCAGCTCGTCGTTGAGGGGCCTGCCCGTTGTGCGATCGACGAACATCGCCAAGGGCGACCCCCAGGCGCGCTGGCGACTGATCAGCCAGTCGGGACGGCTCTCGACCATCGCCCTGATCCGCGCCTGGGCCGCCTGCGGGAAAAACGCGGTGGCGTCGATGGCGGCGAGGGCGGTTTCGCGAAGAGTCGCGCCGCCATGGACCTCGTCCTCGAGCGGCGTATCGAGCCGAATGAACCATTGGGGGGTGTTGCGGAAGATCACCGGGGCCTTGGACCGCCAGGAGTGCGGATAGCTGTGTTCCAGGCGTCCCCGGGCGAGCAGGGCCTCGGCCTCGATCAGCTTTTCGATCACCGCGGGATTGGCCGGGCCGAACCTGCCCGCGCGCTTGCCCTCGGTCTCCAGCACCTTGAGGCCGCCGAACAGCGGCACATGCGGATAGTAGGCGCCATCCTCGTCGACGGTTTCGGGAATCTCGCGATGACCGTGGGCCAGCCACAGGGCGTAGTCGTCGGCGCCGTGGCCTGGGGCGGTATGCACAAACCCCGTCCCCATGTCGTCGGTCACATGGTCGCCGGCCAATAGCGGCACGGCGAATCCGTAGCCGGCGTCCAGAGGCGCCAGGGGATGGGCGCAGACCATACCGGCGCAGTCGATGGCCTCCAGCTCCAGCCAGCGGGCGACCTTGACGGCGGCGAAGACTTCGGGGGCGAGACTTCGGGCGACAATCAGCCGGTCGCCCACCTTCGCCCACGGCGCAAACGGCAGATCCGGCTCCATGGCCTCCACGCGGTACACCGCATAGGCGATCTCCGGATTGTAGGCGATGGCCCGGTTCGCCGGCAGGGTCCAGGGCGTGGTCGTCCAGATCACCACGTCGGCGTCGAGGGCCGCCTGCGGGCCCTCGATGACAGGAAACTTCACCCACACCGTCGGCGAGACATGGTCGTGGTATTCGACCTCGGCATCGGCCAGGGCCGTGCGCTCCACCGGGCTCCACATCACCGGTTTCGAGCCGCGGTAGACCTGACCGCTGGCGATGAACTTGTGGAACTCCGCGACGATCGCCGCCTCGCTGGCGAAGTCCATGGTGGCGTAGCGATGGGCCCAGTCGCCCAGCACGCCCAGCCGCTGAAACTCGGCCGCCTGGGCTTCGATCCAGCCGGCCGCGTACTGTCGGCAGCGGGTGCGGAACTCAGCCTTGGAAACCTCGGCCTTCCCCCGGCCCTCGGCCCGGAACAGCTCTTCGATCTTCCATTCTATCGGCAGCCCATGACAGTCCCAGCCGGGCCGGTAGTCGACATCCCAGCCGAGCGCGAAACGCGATCGCACGACAAAATCCTTGAGAAGCTTGTTCAGCGCATGGCCGATGTGGATGGCGCCGTTGGCATAGGGAGGCCCGTCGTGGAGAACGAACAGCGGCGCCCCGACGCTCTGCCTTTGCGCCCTCAGCGTGGCGTAGAGATCGCCCCAGTCGGCCAGTATGCGCGGCTCGAGCTGCGGCAGGCCGCCGCGCATCGGAAACGGCGTTTGCGGGAGAAACACCGTCTCACGGTAGTCGCGCTTGGGTGGTTCGGCGTCGCCCTGCATGACGGCTCCAGTGCGGTCCAGACTTATTGGGGGCAAGGCATTCCCGGCGCGCGCTTCGAACCTTATCGTCCGGCGGCGTCACGCCGGGGCGGTAATTCGCGGGCCTGTCCGAACCATCGTCATGGAAGCGGGATGTATCAGAGGCGGGTTGGCCGGGCTAGGGGCGCGCGAGGGCTCGGGCCTGGCGCTCGTCCTCGAGCACCTGCTCGACCATAGCCTCTATGCTTGGGAACTTCTCCTCCGGCCGCAAGAAGGCGATAAGATCGGTCTCGATGATCTCGCCATAGATGTCTTCGTCGAAGTCGAACAGCCAGACCTCGAGCAGCGGGGCGACGACGCCCGTGGTTGGATTGACCCCGATATTGGCGACACCGGCAAGCTGACGCCCATCGGCCAGCCGGGTGCGCGTGGCGTAGGCGCCGAACCTGGGGGCCACATAGTCGCCCAGCGGCACATTGGCCGTCGGAAAGCCGAGCTTTCGGCCAAGCTGGCGGCCCTTCCACACCAGCCCTTCGATGGCGAACGGCCGGCCGAGAATGGCGCTCGCCATCTCCGGATGACCCTCGCGCAGGGCTTCGCGCGCGGCGGTCGAAGATATCTTCACGCCGGCGGCCTCGACCGGCTGCGCCACCGACACCGTGAAGCCGAACTCCTCGCCATAGCGGCGCAGCGAATCGGGATCGCCGGAGCGATCCTTGCCGAACGTGACATCGAAGCCGACGGCCACGTGGCGAACGCCCAGGCCCCCGACCAGCACCTCGCGCACGAAATCACGGTCCGAGAAACTGGCCATCTGGGCTCCGAACGGCAGCAGATAGAGCCGCTCCGCGCCCAGGCCCTCGACCGTGCGGGCCAGCTGATGGGCGTTCATCAGCCGAAAGGGTGGCGCGTCGGGCTCGAAGTGCATGCGCGCGTGGGGCTCGAAACTGATCACCCCCAGCGGCGCGCCCAGGCGTTTTGCGGCTTGCCCCGCATCGGCGATGACACGCTGGTGGCCAAGGTGCACGCCGTCGAAGTTGCCGTGCGCGACGGCGGCGCCCCGGTCGCCCGGGCCAAGGGCCTTCCAGCCATGCAGGATGTTCATGGCGGCGCCGGCGCGCCTCGCCTGGGCGCGATCACCTCCGCCTCGCCGTCGACCACGACCTTGCCTGCCACCAGGCATGTGGTGGCCAGCGTCACCCGCGCGCGCGCCGTGTCGATGCCAGTAATCCGCGCACGCGCGGTGACCGTGTCGCCGATCCGCACCGGGCGTCGGAACCGCAAGGACTGGGAGACGTAGACCGAGCCTTTTCCGGGCAACTCACGGCCGATAACCGCGGAGATATAACCGGCGCAGAGCATGCCGTGGGCGATGCGGCCGCCAAATGGCGTCGCGGCCGCGTAGACCTCGTCCAGGTGCAGCGGGTTGTCATCGCCGGTGACGGCGGCGAAGGCGCGCAGATCATCCTCACTGACCGAGCGGGTCAGTTCGGCGCCTTGGCCGACCTGCAGATCTTCCAGACACAGTCCGCCCAAGGTTCACCGCCGTCACTGCGCGGCAACCGTCTTAACCGGTCCGGCGCAATTGGCGAAGGCTGTCACCAGGCGAGCCCGACCATGGCGAAACGCGCGCGGGCGCCTTGCTCGCCAAGCAGATGTTCGACCGCCGCCGGATCGAGGGCGCCATCGGGGCTCAATCCCTCCGCGCCATGGATGCCTCCGGTGATGAACAGCCCATCCAGATCCTGGCGATTGGCCCCGATCATGTCGGTGGCGATCCCATCGCCGATGGCCAGCACCCGCCGCCGGTTAGCGACCCTGCCCAGCTCGCCGTTTGCGCTCGCCAGGGCGAGATCATAGATCGCGGGCCAGGGCTTGCCGGCCATGCGCACCTGACCGCCGAGGGCTTCGTAGAGCGCCGCCAGGGCCCCGCCGCAGATGATCAGGCGTTCGCCACGCTGGACGACCTTGTCTGGGTTGGCGCAGACCATCTCCAGGCCGCGCTCGGCCGCCCGGCCGAGCCGCTGGCGATAGTCCTCGGCGGCCTCGTTTTCGTCGTCGTCGGGACCGGTGCAGGCGATGAACGCCGCCTCTTCCAGGGGGGCAAATCTCAAGCCGAGGCCCGCATAGAGCGGATCGTCGCGCTGCGGGCCAATGCGCCAGGCCGGTCCCGGCGCGCGCGCGGCGAGCAGGACCCGGGTCGCGTCGCCGGAAGTGACCACGCTGGACCAGGCCTCACGCGGGACGCCTAGAACCTCGACCTGATCGGCGACATCGCGCCACGGCCGCGGCGAGTTGGAGATCAGCACCACCGGCCCGCGCTCGCGCCGCCAGCGGCTGAGCGCGGCGCAGGCCACGGGGAAGGCCTCGCGGCCGTTATGAATGACGCCCCAGACATCGCAAAGCAGAACATCATAGTCGTTCGCGATCTCGCCGAGACCGGTGATGAGACGGGTCACAGCGGCCTCATCGCGCGACGCACGTAGGGACGAAAGTTCTCGAAACAGCCGACAACCAACCCTCTTTGCCGCTCACGCACGGGTCGTGGGGAATAGCGCTCCTGTCCCCATTTTCGTGTTCGTGTTGCTGTTTGTGTCAATGCCTGTTTTGCCAAGCAGCACATCCGTCGCCCGCCCCACCGAACATCGCATCGTGCCACGCCGCGCCTTTCAATCGCGCAGCGGCGGCCATCGGCGGGCGGTGTGGACCAGAGCGAGCACCCAGACCGTTTCGCTTCCGATCTGGTAGACCAGACGGTAGCTCTCGTGCGGGATCAGTTCGCGGGTTCCTGAAACCTTCCCCATGCGGCCACGCAGTGGAAAATCGCTCAGGCTTCGCGCCGCATCGCTGAAAAGCTGATCCATCCGCGCTGCTGCGTTCGGGTTGTCCGCCGCGATGTTGTCCCAGATTTCGGCGCGGTCCTGTCGCGCCTCCGGCGTCCAGACGACCCTCACCCGTTGCGGGCCACCTTGGCGCGCCGGGCGGCAAAGCTTGCTTCAACCTCGTCGTTGGCCAGGCTTCGGCCAGCACGCATCGAGGACCGCGCGACATCCACCTTATGCCGTAGGAAGGCGTCGTATTCACGCTCCTCGCGCTGGCGCCGCACGAAGTCGCGCATGAGCTCGCGGACTACCTGTGACGCTGGCCGATGAGCGGCCTGCGCCTCGGCCACGAATTCATCGCGCAGCGCGTGGTCGAGCTTCATCGTAAAGACTGCCTCTTTCGGCACGTCCACCTCCATGGGCAACGTAATGTTCGAATAGTATATACGTCCTCATTACCTCCCCGGCAATCGGAAGGCTGCGCACTGAGCCCCGCACCCGGAGACCAAGGGCGCCGAACTGGTGACCCGGGCTGAGGCGGGGGAAGAGGTGGTCATCGCACGCGACGGGCGGCCTGTCGTCACCCTGACGCCGCGAACGCGCTCCGCCTCGGAGGGCCGACGGCGCATCGGAATCCGGGCGAGCCACAACCTACAGATTTCGGACCAAGTGTTCTTTGAGCCTGACGGCGAAATCGAAGCGGCGATGAATGACTCGGCATTTCCGCGCGAATGAAGCTGCTGCTCGATACCCACGCCTTCGTGTGGGCTACGACGCAGCCTGAGCGGCTCTCGGCGCAAGCGCTTGACGCGATCACCGATCGCACCAACGTGGTCATGGCCAGCGCCATTTGCGCTTACGAACTGGCACTGAAACGGCCGCGCGATCCTGAACTCCAACGCATGCCGCCAGATCTCGACGAGGCTGTGACGGGCCAGGATTTCCTGTGGCTGTCGGTCACGGCGCACCATGCGATCACCGCCGGACGCCTGCCGAGGTTGCATGGCGATCCGTTCGATCGAATTCTCGCGGCTCAGGCGATGATTGAACAGGCGGCGATCGTGACCTGCGATCCCCGCCTCGCTGCGTTTGGCGGGGTCATTGTTTGGTAGGCTGCGCGCCTAGCGCGTCGGCGAGGGGTGTTCGCCGCGATAGTCGTAGAAGCCGCGCCCGGTCTTGCGGCCCAGCCAGCCGGCCTCGACATATTTCACCAGCAGCGGGCACGGCCGGTACTTCGAGTCGGCCAGGCCGTCGTAGAGCACGTTCATGATCGAAAGCACTGTGTCCAGGCCGATGAAATCGCCAAGTTCCAGCGGGCCCATCGGATGGTTGGCGCCGAGCTTCATCGCCGTGTCGATGGCCGCCACCGTGCCGACGCCTTCGTAGAGCGTGTAGATCGCCTCGTTGATCATCGGCACCAGCACGCGATTGACGATGAAGGCTGGAAAATCCTCGGCATTGGCGGTGGTCTTGCCAAGCGACTTTGCGAAGGCGACGGCGATCTCGTAGGTCGCCGCGTCGGTGGCTATGCCGCGAATGATCTCGACCAGATTCATCAGCGGCACGGGGTTCATGAAGTGCAGGCCAATGAACCGCTCCGGCCGGTCGGTGGTCGAGGCCAGGCGCGTGATCGAGATCGACGAGGTGTTGGAGGCCAGCAGGGCGCCGGCGGAAAGATGGGGCTGCAGGGATCGGAAAATCTGCTTCTTGATTTCTTCGTCCTCGGTCGCCGCCTCGATGGCAAGATCGGCCTTGCCGATCGCTTCGAGACCGCCGGCCGGCTTGATCCGCGCCAGCGCGGCCTGCATGTCGGCCTCGCCGATCACGCCGCGGGCCACCTGGCGGCTCATGTTGCGATCGACCAGGGCGAGGCATTCCTCGACCTTTCCGGCCGCGTTGTCGTGCAGCAGCACATCGTAACCGGCCAGTGCGCAGACATGCGCTATGCCGCCGCCCATCTGGCCCGCGCCAATTACGCCGACCGTCCTGATATCCGCCATTCTTGCCTGCCTCGGCGCTGGGATGGGGCGCCTCCCGCTGTCGGCGCCCGCCATTGTGACGGCCTTCTAACACGGGCCACGCCGTCGACGCCAAGCATTTTGCTGCATTGCAGCGAAGCCGGACTGGTGTGAAGCTGGCCTTTGGTTGCGGCTATTTTCCGGCCGCCGTCAGCGCCGCCATCAGTTCCGGCACCGCGGTCTTGTAGTCGGCGACGAGGCCGTAGTCGGCGACCTGGAAGATCGGCGCATCGGCATCCTTGTTGATGGCGACGATAACCTTCGAGTCCTTCATCCCGGCCAGATGCTGAATCGCCCCCGATATGCCGATGGCCACATAGAGCTGAGGCGCGACGACCTTGCCGGTCTGGCCGACCTGATAGTCGTTGGGCGCGTAGCCCGCGTCCACCGCCGCGCGCGAGGCGCCCACCGCCGCGCCGAGCTTGTCGGCCAGCGGTTCGATGACGCGGTGGAACTCCTCCGCCGAACCCATCGCTCTCCCCCCGGAGACGACGATCTTCGCTCCGGCCAGTTCCGGCCGATCGGACTTGGCGATCTCGTCGGAAATGAACCGGGTGTGGGGCGCGCCAGCGCCAGGATCGACCATCTCGATGGGGGCGGCGCCGCCTTCTCCGGCGGCTTTGAAGGCGCTCGCGCGTACGGTGATCACCTTTTTGGCGTCGGTGGACTTTACCGTCTCAAGCGCATTGCCGGCGTAGATCGGGCGCACGAAGGTGTCGGCGTCGATCACCTGGATAATCTCGGATATCGGCGCGGCATCGAGCTTGGCCGCGACGCGAGGCGCGAAGTTCTTTCCAGCCGAGGTCGCCGCGACCAGCACCGCGTCATAGGCCGACATCAGTGGCAGTACGCAGGCGGCCATGGCTTCGGCGATGCCGGCGCCCAGGGCGTCGCTCTGGGCGGTGAGCACCTTGCGCACCCCATCGATCTTGGCCGCTTGCGCCGCGACCTCGGCGACACCCGCGCCCGCGACCAGGATATCGACGTCGGACGACAGCGCCCGGGCGGCGGTGACGGTCTTGTGGGTGTTATCCTTGAGCGAGTGATTGTCGTGATCGGCGACGACGAGAACGGCCATTGGCTTAAAGCACTCCCGCTTCGGTTTTCAGCTTTGCGACGAGCTCGGCGGCGTTTTCGACCTTGACGCCGGCCACGCGCCTCGCCGGCTCGGTCACCTTCGGCACGGCGATATGCCCCGCGCCCAGACCGCCGTAGTCGTCCACCGACTTCACGTCGATGACCTTCTTCTTGGCCTTCATGATGTTGGGCAATGAGGCGTATCGCGGCTCGTTGAGCCGCAGGTCGACGGTCACCACCGCGGGCAGGTCGAGCTCGAGGGTCTGCAGGCCGCCGTCGACCTCGCGGGTCACCCGCACCACCTTATCCATGGGCTCGATCTTCGAGGCGAAGGTCGCCTGCGGCCAATCGAGCAGCGCGGCCAGCATCTGGCCAACGGCATTGTTGTCCCCGTCGATGGCCTGCTTGCCCATGATGATCATGTCGGGCGCCTCGGCCTCTGCCACCGCCTTGAGAAGCTTGGCGACTTCCAGCGGCTGGGGATCGGCGTCGCTTTGCACCAGGATGCCGCGATCGGCCCCGATGGCCAGCGCCGTGCGGATGGTCTCCTGCGCCTGGGCCGGGCCGATCGAGACGACCACGACCTCCTCGGCCAGGCCTTTTTCCTTCATCCGCACCGCTTCCTCGACGGCGATCTCGCAGAACGGGTTCATCGACATCTTGACGTTGGCCAGGTCGACGCCGGTCTGGTCGGATTTCACCCGCGGCTTGACGTTGTAGTCGATCACCCGTTTTACCGGGACCAAGAGCTTCATCGGCCACTCCGTTTGTCGTTCGCGCCTCGCGGCGTCTCGCTTCCGCACCTGCGGGAGGGCGAAGCGACGCCCGCTTGCGAACGCAAAAGGGGGCAATAACGCCTTGCGCGCGCAATGCAAGTCGCCCACTTCCCCCTGCGAAGTCGAGGTTGATTGAAGGAGACCCGTCGGAAGGATGACCCGCTGGATCACCAATGCCAAGCTCATCGCCCTGGCCGGGTTTTTCGTCGCCAGCCTGGCCGCGGTCGCCTACCAGATGGTCTTCGTCTGGCCGGTGCAACGCTGCGAGGCCCACGGCGCATGGTGGGATGGAAGCGATCGCCAGTGCCTGACGCCGATCGCCATCTGGCGGATCACCGGCCGCCCCCTGGCGTCCGGCCCGGTCGCGGGAGACCCGCAGGGGCAGGCCGACCTCAAGCCTTCGCGTCCGACGCCCTGATGGCCGCCTCCAGACGGTCGGCCGCCTCGCTGGTCGCCTCGAAGACGTAGGTCGGATGGGTGACGCTGACGGGGCCAACGCCCGCGTCGGTCAGCGCCCGCGCCGCGGCGAAAAGGGACGCATTGGCGGCCAGCACGCCGTTGGTCCGCAGCGGGTCGCCTGGGACGACGAAAGGCGACACCGCCGCGCGGGCGAGGCCATCCTGTTTCGCCGGCCAGACAAGGCTGGCGATCCGCCGGCCCCGCGCGCGCGCTTCGACGATCGACAGCAGACGCCGCGCCGTAACCAGGCTTTGCGCGGTCCATTCGGCGCAGAGACTGGCCGCCAGCTGCGCCTGGCTCTTCAGGATCAGTCCGTCGTCGAGCACCTTCAACCCATTGGCGGCCAGAGTGGCGCCGGTGGTGGTGATGTCGACCACGATTTCGGCCAGCCCGGCCGCCGGAGCACCTTCGGTGGCCCCGCTCGATTCGACCGCGCGATAGTCGGCGATGGCGTGGAGGTCGAAAAAGGCGCGCGTCTGACGAAGATATTTTGTCGCCACCCGCAGCCGCCGTCCCGTGCGCGCCATGGCTAGGTGCGCAAGGTCGTCGATGTCGGCCATCGTCGCCACGTCGATCCAGCTGCGCGGCGCGGCGACCACCAGATTGGCGCGGCCAAATCCGAGCGCCCGCAAGGCGATCAGTCGCGCCTTTTCGGTCGGCTCGGATTCCCCAAGCAGATCTTCGCCGGTGACGCCAAGGTGGATTTCGCCCAGAGCCAGCGCCGAGGCGATGTCGGTCGCCGAGGCCAGTCGGATCTGCACCCGCTCGAAGCCGTCGAGCGCGCCGGAGTAACCGCGCGGTCCACCGTCGGCGCTCAGCGAAAGGCCGCAATCGGCGAGCCATGCTTCCGCCTGTTCCTTGAGCCGGCCCTTGGAGGGGATCGCCAGGATCAACGGATCGCTCATGGGACGGCGCCGCTCCACGCCCGTCCGGGCCGGACCATGCAGCCGACCGCGCCGGTGTTCAGCTTCGCGCCAAGACGGCGTGGAAGCGCGTCGTACCGACCGCCGGCGGCCACCGGCTGTTCGTCGCCAAGGGCGCGGCTGCGCACCTCGAACAGCACGCCGTCGTAATAGCCAAACGACCGCCCAAATGCGGCCGAGAAGTGCATGCGCTCGGCCGAGACGCCCGCCTGCGCCAGGCAAGCCAGGCGCCCGCGCCACGCTTCGAGTGCCGCGCCCCAGGCGCCGCCCTTCGCGCCCGCAAGGGCGGCCACCGCGTTCATGGCCCGGTCCGGCGCGTCGGAAATGGCCAGGAAGCGCGAAATCAGATCTGTCTGGTGCTCGCTCGGCGCTGGCGCTTCGGCGAGGGCGGCGCGCTGAACGAGCCGATGGACGATCTCGGCCGGGCGCCGTCCGCCGACCGGCGCCACCCCGGCCAGCGCCCAGACTTCTTCCAGCACGCCAACGGCCTCGTCTTCTGGCAGGCCGCCGAGCAGGGCCGCGAGTCGCCCCTGGCCCCCCTGCGCGGCGCCTTGCCGCTCGGCGATCGAGGCAAGTTCATTGCGCAGGCGGCGAGGGCTGGAAAAGGCGCGTCGCAGCCGCGCGGCCAGCGGCTCGGCGACGCCGATGGCGCTCAAGAAGGCGGCGAACAGACCCACATCGCCAAACAGCAGGGTCAGGTCATCGCGACCTCCCGCGACAGCGGCGCGCCAGGCGATCGCCGCCATCTCGGCGTCGGCGCCGATCGTATCGCCGGCCTCGAAGGCCTCCAACCCGATCTGCAGAAATTCCTCGGCCCGGGAAGCCCCCGACGGCGCGACCCGGTAGGCGGCGCCTTCATAGAAATAGCGCGCGGACGGCGCGGCCGATTCGATATGCGCGCGGATGGCCGCGATAGTGAAATCGGGGCGCAGGCAGGCCTCCTCGCCACCCTCGCGTTGGACCACGAACAGGCGCCCGCGAATGTCTTCGCCAGCCAGTTCGAGCAGCAGGCCGAGCGGTTGCAGAAGGGGGGCGTCGAGTATTTCGCCACCCGCTTCGAGAAAAGCCGCGCGGACGGCCGCCAGGACCGGCGCGGGGACGGGCGCCTCGCGTCTCATGACGCGGCGCCCAGAATCTCTCGAACGGTCGCCACCAGGTCGCCACGGGGTCTGGTGACCTGGCCGGGCCGGTCGGTTCTCCAGGCGCGGTTGTCGGCGGTTTCATCCGCAAGGGCGCGGCCGAGATCTAGGTCCTTCACGGTCACTGTTCCGGCGGCGAACTCATCGCCGCCGACGATCACGGCGGCGGGCGCGAAACGGCGATCGGCGTACTTCATCTGCGCTCGCATGCCCGCGGCGCCCAGATAGACTTCCGCAGCAACCCCCGCCGATCGCAAATCCTTGGCCATGGTGAAGTAATCACCCATCCGATCAGGCTCCAGGACGATCACCACCACGGGCCCACGTTGACGCGCCTCGCCCTCCCCTGCCGCAGCCTGCAGAGCCGTCGCCAGCCGCGTCACCCCGAAGGAAAAGCCGGTCGCCGGGATGGTTTCACCTGTGAATCGGGCCACCAGATCGTCGTAGCGCCCGCCGCCGCCGATGGAACCTAGGCGCATGGCGCCGTCGGTCTCCTCGCCTCCCGGCCCGACCAGCTCGGCCTCGAACACGGAGCCGGTGTAGTACTCCAGCCCCCGAACCACCGCGGGGTCGAAAGTCGCCTGATCCTCGCCAACGCCCAAGCTTCCGAGAACCTCTCCGATGCGTGTCAGTTCGGCCAGGCCCTCGTCGCCCTGGACCGAGCCGCCGATGACATTGGCCAGCCGATCCAGCGTCGCCCCGCGCCCGGTTTGTCCAGCGGAGACGAAGGCGAGCACCTTATCGATGGCCGCCGCCTCGAGCAGAGCGCCGCGGGTGAAGGCGCCCGACTCGTCCCGCCTGCCGGCGCCCAAGAGGGCGGTGACGCCCGCCAGGCCCAGCCGGTCCAGCTTGTCGACGGCGCGCAGCACCGCCAGCACCTGCAGTGGGTCGGCGACCCCGGCGGAGGCCAGGAGGCCGTTGAGAAGCTTGCGGTTGTTGATCTTCACAACAGCGGCCTCGCGCGCCAGACCGGCGGCCGCGTAACCCTCGACGGCCATGGCGATGATCTCCGCGTCGGCTTCGGGCCTTGCCGAGCCGACCGTATCGGCGTCGCATTGCACAAATTCGCGGAAGCGGCCCGGTCCGATCTTCTCGTCACGCCAGACCGTGCCGACGGCATATCTGCGAAACGGCTTGGGCAGATTGGTCCAGTTCTCGGCCGCGAACCTGGCCAGCGGCGCGGTCAGATCATAACGCAGCGCCAGCCACTGCTCATCGTCGTCGACCAGGGCGAAGACGCCGGCGTTCGGCCGCTCGGCGTCAGGCAGGAACTTTCCGAGCGCGTCGGCATATTCGAACGCCCCGGTGTCGAGGGCTTCGAAGCCATAGGATTCATACACGGCCGACACAGCGGCGACGATGCGCCGCTCGGCGCCGATGACCGCCGCGCGTCGATCGGGAAAACCGCGCGCGGCCCGCGCGCGCGGGCGCGTCGGCGCGTCGCTGTTCATGGCGCGGCGCTTAACGGTTCACGGCGCGGTGAGCAAGTCGATGTGCCCGCAGGCGAGCCGGCCGGCCCCCGCGAAAGACGCGTACGACGACGACTAGAGGCGCGGTTTCCCGGACCAGACGAGGTAGCCCTGCTGATCGCGGCCGGCGAGATGATAGATTTTGTAGCCGCCGCCCTGGCCCGAGCGCCACGCCTGGCCGCCGTGCTCGGCCCCCTCATGGCCGCGACAATGGTCGGACTGCTGGCCCCGCGACCCGCCGCCGGTCCGGACTTCCTCGTGACGGCTGTAGGCGAACTGCTCGGCGCGCGCGCCATGCTGCGGCTCTTCATGGCGATCTTCGCGCCAGACCTGTGCCGACCGCTCGCCCCTCGGTCCCGCTTGGCCCCTGCGCTCAGACCACCCGCGTGCGTCGTGCTCACGCCCCGCGCCGTCACGGCGTGCGAAGGCGGCGGGGTGATCGCCGCCCATCGCACCGCGCTGGCGCTTCCAGTCGCCATGCATCTCATAGTCGCGGCCGTCGGCTTGGCGAGGCTGGGCGGCCTGGCCGGCCTTATAGCCCAACATCCAAGCCCGGCGGGCGGACGGACCCCGGTCTTCGCGCCACGCGTGATAGCGGGCATGTTCGAAGCCCCTCGCGTGGCCGCGATGGTGCTGGACCACCGCGCGTTTGGGCGCCAGGCACGCCGCGGGCTTGGCCATGGCCTTGGGGCAATAGAAGATCGGAGCGGCCGAGGGCGGCGCGACCATCGTCACGCCGGGCGCTCCGGCCGCCAGCGCGGGCGCCAGCAGCAGGCCGGCGGTCACGGCCGTGGTCATCAGGGCAGTGCGCATGAACTCTTCCTCGAGCGGTTGAAAACGGATCCTTGGCCAATCTTACCCTCGCGCGGCGCGGATGCTCGCCTTTTCGCCCGACGCGCGAAGAAAGGCCCCGACCAGCGCATCGTAGAGATGCAGTTTCTTATAGCCGCGAAACGCATCCGAAGCGCCCTGCCAGGCGCCGGCGAAGGCGGCCAGTGCGCCCGGATCGTCCATCAGCGCGTCAAGGGGCCAGACCGATACCCGGATGGTGAACAAGGCGCCGCCGGTCATCGGCAGCCGTTGCAGGGTCTGGCGTTCGCTGCGGATGAACAGACGCCCACCCGCGTCTTCAGGCGCAATGCCGGCAATGAGCGCGCGGATCGGGGCCGGATCGGGCGTAAACAGAGCCTCGCTGTTGACCAGGGTCCAGTTGCGCCGCTCGAGGATCAGGCCCGGACGCAGGCCCGTGAAGATGCGCTCGATCCGGCTCAGGAATCGGTCGGCAAAGGCGGGCACCGGGGCGTGCAATTGCGCCAGGCTCTTGCCCACCACCTCCTCGGCGGAGAAAAAGGTCGGCGAGCAAAGGCTGATCGCCGCCAGCCGCCAGGCGCCGTCCCTCATTTCCATCAGGCACAGATCGTCCGGCACGGCGCGTGAGGCTCGCAGCAGGGGCGGCAGACCAGCGCGGCCATCGACGGCGCCCGCGGCCGCGGCCACCAGGGCCAAGACCTCTTGCTGGCCCGGTCTTGACCCGTCGGTTTCGCCCCAGACGGTTGCCGGGTGCGCGGCGAACACGGCATCCTTTCGCGCCGAGGGATCGGGCTCGCCGCCCTGCAGCCACGCGGCGGGCGGGATGGCGCGCAGGCCGATGGCGAAATCCGGGACGCCTTGGGCAAAGAGCGCGTGCAAGGGAAGCGGTGCGGCCATGACCGCCTCATACTTGCGCGGAACCGCCCGCGTCTCTAGCGTCCTGGCGCTCCAATGAAGGGACGGGCCGTGGCCGTCGAAGCGGTGATCTGGGATTTCGGCGGCGTTTTCACGACTTCGCCCTTTGAAGCGTTCAATCGGTATGAGGCCCGGCGCGGCCTGCCGCCCGATCTGATCCGCACGATCAACGCCGCCAATCCCGATACCAACGCCTGGGCCCTGTTCGAACGCGCCGAGCTCGACGCGGCCGGGTTCGACGCCAGGTTCCTGGAGGAATCCACCGCACTCGGCCATCCGGTCCGCGGCGCCGAGGTCTTGCCTCTACTCTCCGGCGATGTGCGACCGGCGATGATCGAGGCCCTGCGAATCTGCAAGCGGCGTTTCAAGGTCGGCTGCATCACCAACAACATGGCTCAGCGCCACGGACCGGGCATGGCGCCCAGCCGGGAAGGGGCAACGCGGGCCGGCGAAATCATGGGCCTCTTCGATGCCGTTGTCGAAAGTTCCAAGGCCGGCGTTCGAAAACCCGATCCAAGAATTTACGAGCTGATGTGCGAGGCGCTCGCGGTCGCGCCGGCGGCCTGCGTCTATCTCGACGACCTCGGCGTGAACTGCAAACCCGCCGCGCATCTGGGTATGAAGGCGATCAAGGTGGTCGGCGAAGAGCAGGCGCTGACTGATCTCGAAGCGGCGACCGGACTGACGTTTCCGCGCCTGCCGGCGCGCGCCGCGTGACCCGTCCGCAGAAGATCGGCGCCGCCGCGGCATTGGCGCAGCTGCCCGGATGGCGCAAGGCGGATGGACGCGACGCGATCGCCAAGTCGTTCGCCTTCGCCGATTTCAACCAGGCCTTCGGCTGGATGACACGCGTCGCGCTGGCGGCCGAAAAGCTCGATCACCATCCCGAGTGGTCGAACATCTACAACCGCGTCGAGGTGGTCCTGACCACCCACGATGCGCACGGGGTGAGCGAAAACGACATCGTCCTGGCCAGGATCATGGATCAAGCGGCGGCCAAGGGAGCAATGCCATGACCACCAGCCGAGGAACACGCGTCGCCGGCAAGCTCGCCTTCATCACTGGCGGCGCGCAGGGCCTGGGCGCCGCGGCCGCCCGTCGGCTGGCCGCCGAGGGCGCCAGGGTCGCCATCGCCGACATCAACCTCGAAGGCGCCAAGACCGTGGCCGCCGAGATCAACGCCGCCTGGGGAGAGGCGACAGCCTTCGCCCTGCCGCTCGATGTCACCAAGGAAGACCAGTGGATCTTCGCTCTCGAGGAGGCGGACGCGGCCATGGGCGGCATCTCGGTGCTGGTCAACAACGCCGGCATCTCCCGCGGCGGCGACATCGAGCAGTTGTCGTTCGATGACTGGAAGCTGGTGATGGCGGTCAATGTCGACTCGGTGTTTCTGGGCGCCAAGCATGCGCTCAGATACATGCGCGCCAGCCAGCCCGGCTCGATCGTCAATATCTCGTCGATCGCGGGACTGATCGCGGCGCACAACGCCCCGGTCTACAACGCCTCCAAGGCCGCGGTCTGGCTGCTTTCAAAGGGCATCGCCCTGCATTGCGCCAAGCAGGGCCTGAACATCCGCTCCAATTCGATCCACCCGACCTACATCGACACCCCGATACTCGATCCGCTTCGCCAGCGGTTCGGTAAGGAGGAGGCCGAAGCCAAGCTTGGCCGGCAGGTGCCGATGGGCCATATCGGCGAGCCCGACGACATCGCCAATGCGGTGCTCTATCTGGCCAGCGACGAGAGCAAGTTCATGACCGGAGCGGAACTCAAGCTCGACGGTGGCATTTCGGCCATGTGAACAGTGGCGCGGGATGCCGCAATGGCGCCACCGCCCCGGTGCATTGAAGCCAGCCTTCTCCGCCGCTAAGGCTTGCCTGAACAAGGACCGCGCACGCGTCATGGCCAAGATCACGCTCGTGGATGACGACGAGAACATCGTCACCTCGATCTCCCTGGCTCTGGAAAGCCATGGCCACACGGTCAAGGCTTTTTTTGACGGCGCCGCCGGACTGGCCGCACTGGAAAGCGATCCGCCGGACCTGGCCATCCTCGATGTCAAGATGCCGCGCATGGATGGCATGGAGGTCCTGAGGCGCCTGCGCCAGACCACCGACATGCCGGTGATCATCCTGACCTCGAAGGACGAAGAGATCGACGAGATTCTCGGCTTCAATCTCGGCGCGGACGACTACATCCACAAACCGTTCAGCCAGAGGCTGCTGATCGAAAGGGTCAAGGCCGTTCTGCGGCGAGCGCGGCCCGACGAGGATGATATCGGCGGCCCGGCGGGGAGCGGCGCCGCCTCCAAGGCGATCAAGCGCGGGCGCCTCACCCTCGATCCCGCGCGCCACGATTGTCTTTGGGAAGAAAAACCGGTTCGCCTGACGGTCACCGAGTTCCTGCTGCTGCAGTCGCTGGCCCAGCGGCCCGGTTTTGTGAAGAGCCGCGACAACCTGATGGACGCCGCCTACGAAGATCAGGTCTATGTCGACGATCGGACGATCGACAGCCACATCAAGCGCATGCGCAAGAAATTCCGCGAGATCGACCCGGAGTTCGACGCCATCGAAACCCTCTATGGCGTCGGATACCGTTACCGCGAATCCTGATCCCGAAGCGGGCGCTCACGCGCGCCGACGCGTCTGGCCGCTGGGATCACGCCTAGGCCGGCTGATCGTCGTTCTCAATCTACTGGGCCTGGCCATTCTGGTCGGCGGCGCCCTGGTGCTGGGCGAATTGCGCCAGGGGCTGATCGCGGCGCGTATCGACAGCCTGAAACTCCAGGGCGCCCTGATCGCCAGCGTCATCGACCAGACCGCGACGGTTGGCGAGCCGGAAGCGGCGCTGGAAGCCGACACCGCCGCCAACGTGCTTGGCTCGCTGACCATCCCCAAGTCGCAGCGGCTGCGCTTGTTCGATGCGGACGGACACCTGCTGACCGATACCTACGTCGTCGGCGATCGGGTCGAGGCCGACGTCCTGCCGCCGGCGCGCAAGCCTGGCCAGTCGCGGTTCAGCTTCAACTTCGCCTTGCCCGACCGCCATCCATCGAAGCGAGCGGCCGCGGCGCACGAGGCGCTGGAGCGAGAGGTCCTCGGCGCGATGAGGGGCGCCGTCGTCGCAGATGTGCGGATGACCGCCAGCGGCCGGCGCGTGGTCTCGGTCTCGATCCCGCTCCAGCATGTCCAGCAGGTGCTCGGCGTGCTCACCCTGGAGGCCGGGGATGTCGACGAAATCATTGCCGCCGAACGCGAGGCCCTGATCCCATTCATCCTGATCGCCATCGGCGTGACCCTGCTGTCGTCGCTGCTGCTGACGCAGCTGATCGCCGAGCCGGTGCTGCGGCTGGCCCGCGCGGCGGATCGGGTGAGGCTGTCGCGGGCCAGGGCCATCCAGCTGCCGGACCTGGCCAGGCGCAACGATGAGCTTGGCGATCTGGCCCGTTCGCTCGAAGACATGACCCACGCCCTTTCCGACCGCATGGAGGCCATCGAACGCTTTGCCGCCGATGTGGCTCACGAGCTTCGCAATCCGATGACCTCGATCCGCTCCGCCGTCGAGACCCTCGAACTGGTCAAGCAGGTGGCCCAGCGCGAGCGACTGCTGGCCATCCTCAAGCAGGACGTGGGCCGCCTGGACCGGCTGATCACCGATATCTCCAACGCGTCGCGACTTGACGCTGAACTGGCGAGGGAAGCGCGCCGGCCGCTCGATCTACAACCGCTGCTCAGCGACATCTGCGCCTTTTACGAGGCCACGGTTCAGCCAGGGGAGGCCCACGTCCGGTTCATCTCGCCGCCGCTGGGTGGTCCGTTGCGCGTTTCGGCCAGCGACGGGCCCATCGGCCAGGTATTCCGCAACCTGATCGACAACGCCCGCTCGTTCAGCCCAACCGGCGGCGAGGTCCGCGTAGGCCTGCACCGGCAAAAGACCGATGCCGTGGCCACGGTCGACGACGATGGTCCCGGAATGCCACCGGAGAATCTCGAGACCGTGTTCGAGCGATTCTACACCTCGCGGCCGAAGGGCGCGGCGTTCGGCGCCAACTCGGGCCTTGGCCTGGCCATCGCCCGGCAGATCGCCAGGGCGCACGGCGGCGCGATCCACGCTGAAAATCGCCAGGCGGAGGGCAAGGTGGTCGGGGCGCGCTTCACCGTCACCCTGCCCCTGGCGTGAGCGGCTCTCAGCTTTCATCGGTAATTCGCCACGGCGGGCTGCTCGCCCTTCGGATCGACGGCCTGTGGCTGGGAGTCCTGGTCGAGGGCGGCTCGGGGGCCGGCAAGAGCGACCTGGCGCTTCGGGCGATGGGCGAGGGCTTGCGCCTGGTCAGCGACGATCGAACGGTGGTGTTTGTCTCCGAGGGCCGCCTGTTTGGGCGCGCGCCCGATGCGCTGGGCGGCCTAGTCGAGGCGCGCGGTGTGGGAATCATTGCCGCCGCCTCTGTCGGCCTGGCTGAGATCCTGCTCCTGGCCCGGTGCGTGGCCGCGCCCGCAGCCATCGAACGCCATCCCGACTTCGGCGCGCAGAAGTTGCTCGGGGTTGGCGTCGCGACGATTGACATCGGGCCGCTCGAAGCGTCGGCGCCGGCGAAACTGCGCCACTGTCTCGAACATCTTGGACGGCGACGCCAACCGGAGTATCAAGCGCTCCTCGCGCCGCCCTAGCGACTGCTGGGCGCTTTAGGGCACTTCCCTTTGGGGCATCTTGCATGATCGGGCTCGTGATCGTCACGCACGGGCGGCTGGCCGAGGAATTCGTCTATGCCATGGAGCACGTCGTCGGTCCGCAGACCGGTGTCGTGGCCATCTGCATCGGCGCCGACGACGATATGGAGCGCCGGCGCCGCGATATCCTGCGCGCCTGCGAAGCTGTCGATGCCGGCGAGGGGGTCATTCTGCTCACCGACATGTTCGGGGGTACGCCTTCGAACCTGGCCATCTCGGTCATGGAGCAGACCAAGGCGGAGGTGATCGCGGGCCTCAACCTGCCGATGCTGATCAAGCTGGCCAGCGTCAGGACTCGCGAATCCTTAAGCGTCTGCGTCGCGCGCGCCCAGGAAGCGGGGCGAAAATACATTTCGGTCGCCTCTTACGTCCTGGCCGGCGAGAAGTGAGGGCGTCCGCCAACGTCGACATCGTCAACGAAAGAGGCCTGCATGCGAGAGCCTCGGCCAAGTTCGTCAAGCTCGCCACCAGTTTCGATGCGGAGATCAGCGTCACCCGCGAAGACCAGAGCGTCGACGCCCGCTCGATCATGGGCCTGATGATGCTCGCCGCCGGGCCTGGCGCAACGATCGAGATCAGCGCCAGCGGCACCCAGGCCGATGCCGCCGTCGCCGCCCTGGTCGAACTGGTCGCCAACAGATTCGAGGAAGACCGTTAGCCGCCGACCTCATCGATGAGCGGGCAGGAACCGGCGCTTTTCGGAGGCGAACGGTGCTGACCTCGCCTCGCCGCGGAAGCGCCGATGGCGAGCGCGGGGCCGAGGTCGAGCTCAAGTTTCTGATCGACGCCGACCAGGGCGCTCGCCTGTTCGCCGATCTGCGAGGGGGCGCGCGGCCAAGACTTCGCACCCTGACCTCGATCTACTACGACACGCCGCGCCACGCGCTTCGACGGTCGGGCTTCGTACTGCGCATGCGCGGCGACGGGCGAAGCTGGATGCAGACGGTGAAGTCGCGCGCGCTGGCCGACGGCCGTTTGGGGAGGGGCGAGTGGGAACGCGCGGCCCCCACTGCCGACCCCGACGTGGGCCTGGTGCGGCTAACGCCCGCCGGCGGGGCGCTGCCCAGGCGCGCCATACTGGCGCCCCTGTTTACTGTCGAGGTGAAGCGCCTCTCGATGCTTGTCGACGGCCCTTCGGCGACCATCGAGGTCAGCTTCGATACTGGCGAAGTAACCGCCGGCGGGCGCGCGGCGCCGTTATGCGAACTGGAACTGGAATTGAAATCGGGGACGCCGGCGGCCCTGTTCGACCTTGCCCGGGCCCTCAGCGAAGATTTCGCGCTCACCGCTTCCTTCGTCACCAAGGCCGATCGGGGATTCGCCCTGATCGCCAGGTCGGCGCCTCGGGCCGCACATTTTGAAGCGCCAGTCCTCTCCCCTGGCCTGTCGGCCGGCGATGGCTTTGCGGCAATGGCCCGCGCGGCCGTGGCCCAGATCGCGACAAACGCCGCCCATCTGCGCGCAAGCCCAAACAGTGAGGCGGTGCATCAGTTACGGGTTGGCGTTCGACGGCTGCGCGCCACGCTTTCAGTCTTCAAGAAGGTCGTCGCCGACGGCCAGCTGGAGGCGATCAAGACCGAGCTAAAGTGGCTGACCGGAGAGCTGGACCGGGCCCGCAATCTCGATGTGTTCATCGCAGCCAAGCACCGCGGCCCAAAGGGCCTGGCCCGGCGCCTGCGCGGCGAGCAAGCGGCGGCGCGCGCGCGGGCCATCGACGCCTCCGCCAGCGGCCGTTTCCGCGCCCTGCTGCTGAGCACCTTTTGCTGGATAGAAACCGGACCTTGGACGGGCAAGGGCGCGCCCCAGGCGCAGCGGCGTGACGGCGCGGTCGCGGAGTTTGCCGCCAAAGCAATGGACAGGCGTCGCAAGAAAATCCTGCGCCGCGGCCGGCGACTGGCCGACCTCGACCGCCGGCGGCGCCACAAGGTCCGCATCCAGGCCAAGATTCTCCGCTACGCCGGCGAAGACTTCGCTCAAGTCTTTCCAGATCATCCGAGGCGCGCCGAGCGGTTTCTAGGCAAGCTCAAGGATCTGCAGGAGACGCTTGGCGCGCTCAATGACATCGCCGCCGGAGAAGCCTTGCTGGCCGACCTCGCCAAGGGCGACGCGGCCAGCGATTTCGCCCGCGCGCAAGCCGACCGCGAGACCAAGCTGATCGACCAGGCGCAGGACGAACTGGACGATTTCGGCGACGCAGCGAGGTTCTGGCTATAGAGATATAAGGATTTCCTTATATCACCGTTGCGAGGCGCGGGCGGCCCGTCTATAGAGCCCTCCCCGATCGCACACGGAGCGGTATCCAAGTGGCCGACTACATCGTCAAGGACATCGCGCTGGCGCCATGGGGCCGCAAGGAAATCGAGATTGCCGAAACCGAGATGCCGGGGCTGATGGCGCTGCGCGCCGAATTCGGCGCGGATAAGCCCCTGACCGGCGCGCGCATCGCCGGTTCTCTGCACATGACCATCCAGACCGCGGTGCTGATCGAGACGCTGCAGGCGCTGGGCGCGCAGGTGCGTTGGGCCTCGTGCAACATCTTTTCGACTCAGGATCACGCCGCCGCCGCCATCGCCGCCACCGGAACCCCAGTTTTCGCCACCAAGGGCGAAAGTCTCGCCGAATACTGGGAATACGCCCACAAGATCTTCGAGTGGCACGGCGGGGGCTATGCGAACCTGATCCTCGACGATGGCGGCGACGCCACCCTCTTGACCGTGCTCGGGCCCAAGGCCGAGGCTGATCGGAGCGTGCTCGATAACCCCGACAACGAAGAGGAAGAAGCCCTCTACGCGGTAATGAAGCGAACTCTGGCCGAAAAACCCGGCTTCTATTCGGCCATTCGCGACTCGATCAAAGGCGTCTCGGAGGAAACCACCACCGGCGTGCACCGGCTCTACCAGATGGCCGAGCGTGGCGAACTGCCGTTCCCGGCCATCAACGTCAACGACAGCGTCACCAAGTCCAAGTTCGACAACCTCTATGGCTGCCGCGAGAGCCTGGTCGACGCCATCCGCCGCGGCACCGACGTGATGCTGGCCGGCAAGGTCGCGGTGGTCTGCGGCTACGGCGACGTCGGCAAGGGCTCGTCAGCCTCCCTGCGCCAGGGGGGCGCGCGCGTCATCGTCACCGAGGTCGACCCGATCTGCGCCCTGCAGGCGGCGATGGAGGGTTATGAGGTCCGCAGGCTAGAGGACGCCGTGGCCACCGCCGACATTTTCGTCACCGCGACCGGCAACAAGGACGTGATCACCGTCGATCACATGCGGGCGATGAAGAACAACGCCATCGTCTGCAACATCGGCCACTTCGATTCCGAGATCCAGATCAGCGGCCTGCGCAACTTCAAGTGGGACGAGATCAAGCCGCAGGTCCACCATGTCGAATTCCCCGACGGCAAGAAGATCATCGTCCTTTCGGAGGGCCGCCTGGTCAACCTCGGCAACGCCACCGGTCATCCAAGCTTCGTGATGAGCGCCAGTTTCACCAACCAGACCCTGGCCCAGATCGAGCTGTGGACCAACGCCGGGGCTTACAAGGTCGGCGTCTATACCCTGCCCAAGCACCTCGACGAAAAGGTCGCCATGCTCCACCTGGGCAAACTCGGCGCCAAGCTGACCCAGCTTTCGAAAGCCCAGGCCGACTACATCGGGGTGCCCGAACAGGGGCCGTTCAAGCCGGAGCACTACCGGTATTAGGCGTCAGTCTCCGCGCCGCCCGCCAGGCGCCGGCGACGAAGACGACGGCGCTGCTCCAGATGAAGACGAACGATACGGCGCGCAAAGGGGTGAGGGTCTCGCCGGTGGCGAGGCCGACGAAGAAACCGATGGTCGGGCCGATGAACTGCAAAAACCCCATGGTCGAGAATGGCAGCCGACGCGCGGTCCAGGCGAAGAGCGCCAGCGGGATTACCGTCGCCGGCCCCGATGTGGCCATCAGCAGCGATGCGCCAACCGATCTGCCGAACACCGCGCCGCCAGCGTGGCTCAGCCAAAGCACATAGGCCAATCCCGGCCCAGCCATCAGCAGGCACTCGACGAAAAGGCCACTCTGGGCGTCGACATCGATGCGCTTGCGGATGATTCCATAGCCCCAGAAGGTCAGGGCGAGGACCAGTGAGATCACCGGCAGATGGCCAAGCGCCAGAGTCTGCAGGACCACGCCGATCGCCGCCAGGGCGATGGCCGCCGCGCCAAAGCGGTCGATGCGTTCGCGAAATCGCACAGCGCCGACGGCCATGTTGAGCAGGGGATTGATGTAGTAGCCGAGGCTGGCCTCGAGATTGCGGCCGTGATTGACCGACCAGATATAGACCGACCAGCCGGTTGCGATCAGCCCCGCCGAGAGGGCCAGCAAGCAGAGAACCCTAGGCTGGGAAAGGACGCGGCCCACCTGGGCGCCCTGGCCGGCGATGATCACCAGCAGGCCCGCCCAGGGCGCCGCCCACATCGCTCTCTGGCCGAGGATTTCCCATGAGCTGGCGCCGGCGCGGCCCATGACCATGAACAGGATCGGTAGCGCCCCCCCACAGAACATAGCAGCCGACGCCGGCGATCAGCGCCTGGCGATGAACGCTGGGCGCCGCGGCGCCTGAGTTCACGCCAATAAGCCTTCTCCCACAGGGAGAAGGAGGGGCCCGCCGCTGAAAGCGGTGGGAAGATGAGGGGTTAGAATGCCGGCCGGTAACCCCTCACCGTCCCACGCCCTGAAGGGCGCGGGCCCCTCCCTCTCCCTCTGGGAGAGGTGTTCTTCCGATCAGTCCGCGCTCGGCGAGCAACTCGGCGATCTGCACCGCGTTAAGGGCCGCGCCCTTGCGCAGGTTGTCGGAGACCACCCACATCGAAAGGCCGTGTTCGACCGTCGAGTCGCGGCGGATGCGCGAGACATAGACGGCGAACTCGCCCTGGGCTTCCTTGGGAGTCATGAAGCCGCCGGCCTCTCGCTTGTCGATGACCATGATTCCGGGCGCATCACGCAGAATGTCGCGCGCGTCCTCCTCATCGAGGGGTTCATGGAACTCGATGTTCACCGCCTCGCCGTGGCCGACCATCACCGGCACGCGCACGCAGGTGACGGTGATGGCAATGTCGGGATCGAGCATCTTGTGGGTCTCTTCCGACATCTTGGCCTCTTCGTCGGTGTAGCCGTCGTCGCGGAATTCGCCGATCGCCGGGATGACATTGAAGGCGATCTGCTTGGAAAACACCTGGGGTTCGGAGGGCCCAAGGACGAACACGCCCTTGGTCTGGTTCCACAACTCGTCCATGCCCTCCTTGCCGACGCCGGAGACCGACTGATAGGTGGCGACGACCACCCGCTTGATCCTTGCGGCGTCATGCAGGGGTTTGAGCGCCACGACCAGCTGGACGGTCGAGCAGTTGGGGTTGGCGACGATCATCTTGCGCCGGGCGATGTCGATGGCGTCCGGGTTCACCTCGGGCACGATCAAGGGCACGTCGGGGTCCATCCGCCAGGCCGACGAGTTATCGATGACGATCGGACCGGCGGCGCCGATCTTCTCCGCCCAGTCGCGTGAAAACTCGGCGCTGACGCTCATCAGTACGACGTCGACGCGGGAGAAGTCGAACTGGGCCACGTCCTCGCATTTGACCACCCCGGCCTTCCAGCCGACTTCGACGCCCAGCGAGCCCCGCGAGGCGATGGCGTGCATCGCATCGACGGGAAAATCGACCTCCTCGAGAATGTTGAGCATCTCGCGGCCCACGGCGCCGGTGGCCCCGACCACGGCGACCCGATACCCCATCGCCTCGTCTCCCTGGAAATTGTGAGGGTGCGCTTGCTACGCCCGGTCCGCCTTCGAAGCAAGGTGATCTGGCCCCGCGCCCCCTCCACCACCGGCGGCGGCGCGGTCCCCCTCCCCCGCGGCGCTGCGCTTGCGAGGGAGGATTTTCTTAAACTCCTGCCTCGCGAAACGGGGAAGGTGTCGCGGCGCGATCAGCGCCGTGACGGAAGGGGCGCTAGGCAGCTACACCCGCGCCCGGTTGCGGATCCATTGTGACAGGAGCCACTTCTCGCCGCGCGTCGGGGCGAGGCCCTCGTGGACGGTGCGGGGATCGCCGGCGCCGCCGGCGTCGAGATTGCCGAAATAGAGGGCGCCTCCAGCCGCGCCCTTGTGGCGCAGGCCGAGCCGCGGAAAGTCCGTCTCGCCGCCGTCGAAGTCGCCGTTCAGATAGGTGAGGAAGGTGACCGCCCGCTGGCCGAACCGCGCTATATCGGCGACCTGGGCGGGAAGGCTGGGGTCCAGCCAGTCGTGGTGTGGGGCAAAACGCTGGCCGACCTGATAGTTGAACACCTGCGAGGTTTCGAGCGCTCCCTCCGGCGCCCCGACCGTGGCGGCTATGCGGACGCGAACCATCACCACCACCATGTCCAGGTCGAACAGTTCGAATTCAAAGGCGGCGTTGGTGCGGCTGGATCCGGGGTCCGAAGCCTTCTGCGTCTCGCCATAAACCCTGGCCGGCGAGAGCCGGGATGAAGCCCGGGCGATCAGCCAGTCGCACGCCGCCAAAGGGATGAAGCCGTCGATGGCGACGATCCTCGGCGATGCCGACAGCACCCGCTTTTCGCAAGGCGCGGTCCACACCTGGGCGATGTCCTCGTCGCCATCGGGGCTAAGGACCGCCAGCTGGTCCCTGGCAAAGGCGGACCCGGCGTGGGCGGCGTCGCGCAGGTAACCGATGGCCGCGCCGAAGTCCCGCGCCACGCCGATGCCGATCCCCGCCAGCACGGCCAGCAGGCAGGAGGCTGGCGCTTCGCCAAGCGCCGCCGCGTCCCGCAGGCGCTCGATCGCGGTGGCTACATCCCGCGGCGATCCGGCGGCGAGCAGGCGCCGGGCGCTCTCCAGTCGGCTATCGGCGTCCATGGTCAGGTCCATAGCCCAACCGACTATTCCCGGTCGATCCGCTTGCAAATGCGCGCCGGATCGGCGACGGCGTGCAGGAACTAGACTTTTCGTCCAACAGGAACGCCCCAGCATGGCCCGTAAGCCCAACTACCAGTTCGAACGCATGGACCGCGAGCGGATCAAGGCCGCCAAGGCGGCGGAGAAGGCCGCCCTGAAGAAGGAGGCCAAGGAGCGCGCGGCCGGCGGCGATGCGCCAATGCCCGACGATGAAAGCCGGCGCGACTAGGGGATTGCCCGCGTGCCAGGCCCGGCGACCTATAATCACGAGACGGTGACGCTCGATGGCGAAGCCTTCGTCGGGTGTGAGTTTCGCCAGTGCCGCCTGGTCTATGCCGGTGGCGAGGCGCCCAGCTTTCGCGACTGCCGCTTCGAAGGTTGCGAGTGGAAATTCGAGGGTCCCGCGGCGCGCACGCTCGAACATCTCAAGGTGCTTTGGGGGGCCGGCGCCAAGCCGCTGGTCCAGGGCCTGATCAAGGAGATCACCGGCGCCGGAGGGCGGTGAGAAGGATAGTTGGGCATGTCCCACGATGGTCTCCGACGATTGGAAACCGACGGCATAATTGTTCTGCCCGATCGGCCGTTCGTCCTCTCAGACGCGGAGTCCGGCTTGCTCCGAGCGCCGGTATCCGACGGCCGGGCGAAAAACGTCAGCCTCGATCCCAGCGGCGCCGTGGTGCGGGGGGCGGCGGGGTGCGAAGAGGCGCTTGGCGCCCTGATGAACCGCTATGCCGGCTGGGCGCGGGCGCTGATCGTGGAGGTCGCGCCGCGCTATGCCCAGGCCTTGCAGCGCGGGCGGACCAGCTTTCGGCCCCGGGACGCCCGCGAAGCGGCCGCCAGTCCGCGCAAGGACGACCGGCGCCTTCACGCGGACGCCTTTCCCTCCCAGCCGACCGGCGGCAAGCGGCTGCTGCGGGTTTTCTCCAACGTCAATCCGGCCGGCGAGTCGCGTCTGTGGCGGATCGGCGAGCCGTTCGAGGCCTACGCGCGGCGCTGGCTGTCGCAGGTTCGCCGGCCGTGGCCGGGCGAGGCCTGGGCGCTGCACAGCTTGGGAATCACCCGCGCCCGGCGCACCGCCTACGACGCCCTGATGCTGGGCCTGCACGATCACGCCAAACTCGATGCGGACTACCAGCGCTTATCGCCAAGGCGCGACATCGCCCTTCCCGCGGGTTCGAGCTGGATCGTGTTCACCGACAGCCTCGTCCACGCGGCGCTCGCCGGGCGCTTCGCCCTCGAGCAGACCTTCTATCTTCCGATCACGGCCATGGAGGCGCCGGCCGCGTCGCCTTTGAAGATCCTCGAGCGACTGGCCGGACGGGTGTTGGCCTAGGTGGAGTCGCCCTCGGGCGCGAAGGCGGCATGGCGATCGAGCTCCAGGATGGCCATGACGATGTGATAAAATGAACTCGCCGGGGCGGCTTCCTCGATGAACGCGCCGTCCGCCTTGAGGCGGTCTCGCCAAAGTCCGGGCGTGGGAACGGCCAGATAGCGAGTCAGGGTCGCGGCGGAGTCGGCGGCCATCGCCCAGCAGCCAGCGTCGCCGGTGATCCGCCCGGCCAGCACGGCGGCCTTCAAACGCTCGGTCTGCGGCCACAGGCGGGCGCCCATCTGGCGGGGCGCCAAGGCGCCATCGAGGGCGTCGATGGCCACGCCGCGCGCCGGGTCGACGCCGCACCGCTGCGCCAGTTCGATCAAGCGCAGGGCGGCGGCGAGGGCGGCGGCATCGCCATCGATGAGGCTCCAGCGCATCAGCAGCCAGGCCCACTCGAACTGGTGGCCCGGCTCGACCTGGCGCTTGGCCGCGGAGACCGGCGCACGCCAGTCGGAGTCGAAAAATTCGCTCAGGGCGCCACTGTCCACGTCGATCAGCCGATCCATCGCCAGACGCGCCTGGCCGCCGGCGATCGCCCGCCAGACCGGGCCGCCGCCGGCTTCGATCCAGGCTAGGGCGGCCTCCAATAGATGCATGTTGGGATTGGCCCGCAGCGCCTCGCCGCCAAAGTCGCGAAAGCCGCCCAGAGGGTGGGGAACCAGCCGCGCCAGCACCGCCTCCGCGGCTTCGAGCGGCCGGTCGTCGCCGGGCCGCTTGGCCGCGGCAAGCGCGAAGAGCACAAACGCCTGATCGTAGAGATCGACATCGTCGCCGATGGCCTCGCCGTCGGCGGCCACACGGCTTCGATAAAGACCATCGGCCCGTCGGTGACGCCGGATCAGAAAATCGAGGCCGTGCGCGGTCGCTTGCGCACTGGGGCCGCCCCAGCCGAGATCCGGGGCCAGGGCGTAGCAGATCGCCTGGCGCGCCTGGACCCTGGCCCGCTTGTCGCCGGCGATGGGCTCGCCGTTCAGCGCCAAGGCATCGTGAAAACCGCCGCACGCCCGGTCGGCGCCCATGCGCCACCAGAGTGGATAGGCATGCTGGGTGAGCCAGGCCTTCAGCCCATCCCTGGCCGCGATCAGGGGCGCGACCGCGCGGCGTTCGCCTTCCAGCTTCACGATAGTCCCCATGAGGCCCAGTCTGCATCTACAACGGCGTCCGGGCCAAGCCCACTAACCTCGCCGCAAGGGTTGGCGGGTTAACGTCCGCCGCGTGAGAAGTCCCAACAAGGCGCCTCCGGTGGAAATCGAACTCATCCGGCCGAGCGACATGTCCCCCGAGATGGTGGAACACTGGCGGGCGCTGCAGGGGTCGCGTCCGAGCTGGGACTCGCCTTTCCTGCGCCCCGACTGGCCGCTCGCCATCGAGCGCGCGCTGGGCGATGAGGACAGGGGCGTGCGGGTCGCCGTGCTGCGCCAAGCCGGCGAAAGCACGGGGTTCATCGCCGCGCGCGTCGGGCGTTTTACGGCCATGGCCGCCGGCGCGCCACTCTGCGACTACCAGGGTCTGGTGGCGGCGCCGGACGTGAAACTGAACGCGCGCGCGCTGGTCGCGGCGCTCGGCGTCGGCCGGTTCGATTTTTCCCACATGCTGGAAGATGAGGACGCGTTCGCGCCGCACGCCCAAGGTCGGGAGATTTCCTGGATCGTCGATGTTGCCGCCGGGTACGAGACCTACGCGGCCGAAAGGCGGGCGGTGGGAATCACGGCGCTCAAGGATCTCGACAAGAAGCGGCGCAAAGCCGAGCGCGAGGCCGGCCCGGCCCTATTCACCGCCCATTCCGATACGCACGCCGACCTCGCGCGGTTGCTCGACTGGAAACGCGAACGCTACAAGGCCACCGGCCAGATCGACATCTTCGCCAGCGCGTGGCCGAGGCGGCTGATCGACGATCTGTTCACGGCGCGGAACGCACCGCTTTCAGCCGGCCTGTTCACCCTGCACATCGGCGGCGAGCTGGCGGCGGCCCATTTCCACCTCTTCGGATCATCGACCATCCACGCCTGGATGATCGCCCACGACCCGCGTTTCGAGCGCTATTCGCCCGGCCTGCTGTTGTTCCAGGACATCCTGCGCTGGATGGACGCCGCGCCGTTTTCGAGGCTCGACCTGGGCTATGGCGACTACCGGTTCAAACGCGAGCTGGCCAATGCCGAGCAAGGGGTGACCCACGGCTTTGTCGGAGTCGCTTCGCCCGCGTCCCTGGTGCGCGGCGCCGCCTACCGTGTGCGCAAGGCGGCCGAGACGCTGCCGCTGGGCGCGGTCTCGGCCCTGCCAGGCAAGGCGATGCGGCGCCTGGACCTGATGCGCGGATTGCGATGACAGACGCCCCCCGCTAGGTTGCGCGCCCTTTACCTGAACGCCCAAATGACCCTCACCCTCGATGATATCCGGGCCGCGGCGGAGCGGATCGCCGGCCATGTGGAGCGCACGCCGTGCCGGCGGTCGCGGACGCTGTCGCAGATCACTGGCGCCGATGTGTGGGTGAAGTTCGAGAACCTGCAGTTCACCGCTTCGTTCAAGGAGCGTGGGGCGCTCAATAAGCTCAGCTTGCTGTCCCCGGCGGAAAAGAAGCGCGGGGTGATCGCCGCCTCGGCGGGAAATCACGCCCAGGGCCTGGCCTATCACGGCGAGCGGCTGGGGGTTCCGGTGACCATCGTCATGCCGAACGGCACGCCGCACGTGAAGGTTCAGCAGACGCGCGATTTCGGGGCAACGGTGGTCATCGACGGCGACAGCTACGACGCCGCCAACGAGCACGCCCTGACCCTGCGCGATGAGCGGGGCCTGGTGTTCATTCATCCCTTCGACGATCTGGACGTCATGGCCGGCCAAGGCACCATCGCCCTGGAGATGCTCGAAGACGCGCCCGATATCGAGGTCCTGCCAGTGCCAATCGGCGGCGGCGGCCTGATCAGCGGCGTCGCCACCGCCGCCAAGTCCGTGTCGCCGAACATCCACGTCATCGGCGTCGAGGCGGCGATGTACCCGTCGTTCACCGCCCGAATGCGCGGGTTGAACGCGCCCTGCGGCGGCCAGAGCATCGCCGAAGGCATCGCAGTCAAGGAGGTCGGCAAGTTCACCTATGGCATCGCCCGCCCGCTGATCGACGACGTGCTGTTGCTGGAAGAGCCGTTCTTCGAGCGCGCGGTGGCGCTGTTCTGCAATGTCGAGAAGACCGTCGTCGAGGGGGCGGGGGGCGCCTCGCTGGCGGCGCTGATCGCCTATCCCGAGCGGTTTCGCGGCAAGGTCTGCGGCCTGATCATCACCGGCGGCAACATTGACCCGCGCCTCCTGGCCTCGGTGCTCAGCCGCGAACTGGTCCGCGCCCAGCGGCTCGTTTCGCTGCGCATCGTCGGGGACGACAGACCGGGCCTGCTGGCGACCGTTTCGGCGGCAATCGGCGATCTGGGCGGCAATATCCTGGAGGTGGCGCACAACCGCCTGGCCCTAGACGTGCCGGCCAAGGGGGCCGAATTCGACATCATGATCGAGACCCGCGACGCCCAGCACACCCAGGAAATCATGGACGCCCTGCGCGAGCGCGGCTATCCGCCCAGGGCGGTTTGATCATTACCTTCGAAGGAAACCACGAACTTCACGAACAACACGAACAAGCTCGCCATGGCTGTCAGGCTTATGTCACCGCCTTGGTTCGTGAAGTTCGTGGGGTTCGGGGATGAGGACAATGGGATCGCTTCGACCTCCAGGCGACCTTTCGTTCACAGGAGAGGACAGCCGATGAGCTTCGCCCGAATAGGCGTGCTGACAATGCTTGTCGCACTGGCAATCAGCGCCTGCGCGCGCACGCCGCGGCCGGTGGTGGACGCCGGCGCGGTGGGGGCCGCGTTCCTGGCCAGCAACGCCAAGGCGCCGGGCGTTCACGTCACCGCCTCGGGGCTGCAGTATCGCGTCATCCACTCAGGGCCGTCCGAAGGCCCGCGGCCCAAGCCCGCCGACGAGGTGAAGGTCAACTATGAGGGCAAGCTGCTTGACGGCGAGGTGTTCGATTCCTCGTTCGAGCGCGGGACGCCGATGGTGGCCACGCTTGACCACCTGATCCCCGGCTGGATCGAGGCCCTGCAGCTGATGCGTCCCGGCGACGAGTGGTTGATCTATGTGCCATCGTCGCTCGGCTACGGCCCCAAGGGCAAAGGTCCGATCCCGCCGGACAGCGTCATGGTGTTCAAGATCGATCTCATCGGCGTGCTTCCCGACGAAAGCTCGATCGGGCGCGGCTAGGATGGGCGCCGAGGCTCTCGCCGCGCGGGCCCTGCCGATTCTGGAGCGCCTGGTCGCCTTCGACACCACGTCAAATCTGCCCAACCTGGCGCTGATCGCCTGGGTCGAGGCCTATCTGGCCGACCTGGGCGTCGCCTTGCGCCGGGTGGCCAGCGCCGATGGGGCCAAGGCCAGCCTGCTGGCCACCATCGGGCCTGCAGTCCCGGGCGGCGTGGTGCTATCGGGGCACACCGACGTGGTGCCTACGCTCGGCCAGCCGTGGACGAGCGACCCGTTCACGCTGACACGCAGGGCCGATCGCCTGTTTAGCCGGGGAACCTGCGACATGAAGGGCTTTCTGGCCCTCGCCCTGGCCGCCGTCCCCGATCTGATCGCGGCGCCGTTGAAGAAGCCCGCGCATCTGGCCTTTTCCTATGACGAGGAGATCGGCTGCCTGGGCGCCCCTGCGCTGATCGCGGCGATGACCGCCGCCTTGCCGCGGCCGGCCGTGATCGTGGTCGGCGAGCCGACCAGCATGGAGGTGGTCAGCGCCCACAAGGGTGTGCTGGCCGCCCTGGTGACGGTCGGCGGCCGCGAGGCCCATTCCAGCCAGCCGCACCTGGGCGTCTCGGCGGTGATGGTCGCGGCGCGGCTGATGGCGGCTCTGGTCGAACTGGCCGACAGCTTCGAAGCGCGCGCCGATCCTGGCTCGCTGTTCGAGCCGCGCGGCGCGACCCTGACCATAGGCAAGGTGTCCGGCGGCACGGCCGGCAATATTCTGGCGAGACAATGCAGCTTCCTGTTCGACCTGCGCACGGCGCCGGGCGACGATCCGCGCGCGATCCTGGCGGAGTTTTTCGCGCTCGCGGCCTCGCTCGATGGCCAGATCAAGGCCCGCGCGCCCGATGGCGGGGTCAGCGTCGTCGTCACCGCCGAGGTTCCGGCCTTCGCGGCGCGCCCGGACGATCCCGCGGAGGTCCTCGCCCGGAGCCTCGCCGGCGACAACGGCCCCACCCGCGCGGTCTCGTTCGCGGCCGAGGCCGGGCAGTTCCAGGCCGCCGGCTATCCCACGGTGCTGATCGGGCCTGGCTCCATCGACCAGGCCCACCAGCCCGACGAATACATCGACATTTCCCAGCTTGAACGCGGCGCCCTGTTCATGACCCGCCTGGTCGAGACGCTTACGCGGGACGCCTGAGGCGAACCGCGCCCCCCGCGCCCCCTCCACCTCCCGCTTACGCGGGCGGTCCC
>DATCCB010000020.1:0-8743 GCA_036511515.1 Caulobacteraceae bacterium
GAGATGGACGAGGATTCCGACGAAGGCTGGGCCGAACTTCAGCCGGACGGATCACTCACCGGCGAAATACAATTCCACAACGGCGACGAATCCACCTTCATCGCCCGACCGTGGGCGAGTTCTTCAACAGCCTGCTAGGGCAACTTCCGACCAGACTGGTTTGGCCTTGCGCCCCTTCCGTCACGGCGCAAGCAAACGCGCCGCGCCACCTTCCCCGCGTTGCGGGGCAGGAGTTTAGATAAATCCTCCCTCGCAAGCGCAGCGCTGCGGGGGAGGGGGACCGCCCGCGAGAGCGGGTGGTGGAGGGGGCGCAGGGCGGCGCCTGATCGAAATTCGCTTTGAACGGCCCTGTCGCAGGGAAAGCCTCTACGAACTAAGCGGCCGACGGCTGGGCGGACGTGGCCTTGCCAAACCGCCATTTCAGCGCCGGCCCGGCGGGCAGCCTGAATGGTTCGGCGCCCGGGCATGCGGCGATGCAGCTTTCCAGGCACGCCAGGAGCGTGGCGACAGGCCCGTCGTTGACGAAATGATTGGCGCCGCTGATCCGCTCGAAGCGCACGGGCCGGCGGGTGCCAGCCTCGCGCGCCAGGCGCTCGGCCACCTCGATGGGGGCGAAGTCGTCGTGATCGCCGTGGAGCACATGCACAGGCGCCCGCAACCTGGACAGGGCCGCTCGCATCAGCGGCATCTGGCGGCTCTGGTTGCTGATTTCGGTCACCGCGTTGCGCAGATCACGCGGAATCACGTTGAGCAGACGCGATCCCATATTGACTAGCCATCGGGCGGTAGGGCCCGACTCGCCCAGGTAGCTTGAAAGCAGGACCACGCCGGCCACGCGTCTGGGATGCGCCTTGGCCATCAGGGTGGCGATCGCCGCGCCATAGGATTGACCGACCAGGAGGATGCGCTGCCCCGGCGCGGCGTCGAGCAGGGGGGCGAGGGCGCGCGCCTGGGCCTGAATGTCGGGAACACAGTCGAGCGGTTCGCTAGCGGCGTAGCCCGGCCGGTCGACAACGATCATCTCCCGGTCCGCGGGCAGCGCGGCGAGGGCCGGGGCCCAGTACTCGGCCCAGGACGGCGCGCCGGTAATGACGACGATTTTCCATGGCGCGGGGTGCGGCCGGGGCGTCGTCAGCGCCGATATCCGCCAGCCCAGGCCCCCTCCGGCGATGAAGCTCGTCCGGTGCACAATGCTATCGGGATAGTCCGCCGAGGTCGGCCGATGTTCGGTGCGCCCGTTCGCGGCCGACTCGAGGCAGGCCCATCCGAGAGCCAGCACCCCCCTGGGTCTCCTCTGCGCCACACCCCGCTCCTTCGCTCTCTATGGGCCCCGGTCCTGGGTCTCAAACGCGGCGCCCGCCGTTCGGGTCCCTCGAGCCGTTGGCCGTTGGGCATTACTCGCCCTGGATTCTATGCGTCGCGTCTGAACCGGGGATGAAACTGGCATGCCAGCTGGCGTCAATGCGCGTTTCCGGAGGCCTTGTGTGGCTTTCTAGCCACACCTACATGGAACCTGGACCCGCTCGCTTACCGTGGCGGCCGGGCCAGCTCAAAAACAGGATCGGCATGAACATCGAGCTCTATTCGGATCGCGCCAAACAGGCCATCCAGTCGGCGCAGTCGCTGGCGCTGGCGCGGCGCCATCAGCAGTTTTCGCCCGAGCATCTGCTCAAGGTGCTGCTCGAGGAAAAGGATGGCCTTGGACGCGCCCTGATCGAGAGCGGCGGCGGCGATCCCGGCCAGGTCGAGCAGTCGGTCGAGGCCCTGCTCGGCAAGCTGCCAAAGGTCGAGGGCGGCGGCGGCCAGCTTTACATGCAGCCGGCCACCGCCAGCGTGTTCGCGGCCGCCGAGGAGGGCGCCAAGAAGGCTGGCGATGCGTTCGTCACCACCGAGCGCCTGTTGATCGCCATCGCCAGGGAAGGCGGGGAGGCGGCCAAGGCTCTTTCCGCCAGCGGAGCCTCCGCGAGCCGCCTGGAGGACGCCGCCAAGGTTCTTCGCAAGGGCAAGACCGCCGACAGCGCCTCGGCCGAGGAAGGCTATGACGCCTTGAAACGGTACGCGCGAGACCTCACCCAGGCGGCCCGCGATGAGAAACTCGATCCCGTTATCGGTCGCGATGAAGAGATTCGTCGCACCATTCAGGTGCTCGCCAGGCGCACCAAGAACAACCCTGTGCTGATCGGCGAGCCGGGCGTCGGCAAGACCGCGATCATCGAAGGATTGGCCCAAAGGATCATCAATGGCGACGTCCCCGAGAGCCTCCGCGACAAGCGGCTTCTGGCCCTCGACATGGGGTCGTTGATCGCCGGCGCGAAGTACCGCGGCGAATTCGAGGAGCGGCTGAAGGCGGTGCTCAATGAGGTTATCGCCGCCGAAGGCGGCATCATCCTCTTTATCGACGAAATGCATACCCTGGTCGGGGCCGGCAAGACCGAAGGCGCCATGGATGCGTCCAATTTGCTCAAGCCGGCTCTGGCGCGCGGTGAATTGCACTGCGTGGGCGCCACCACCTTGGATGAATACCGCAAGCACGTGGAAAAGGATGCGGCCCTGGCGCGCCGGTTTCAGCCGATCTTCGTCGGCGAGCCCACCGTGGAAGACACCGTCTCGATCCTCCGCGGTTTGAAGGAAAAATATGAGGTCCACCACGGGGTGCGCATCGCCGACGGCGCCATCATCGCCGCAGCCACCCTCTCCAACCGCTACATCACCGACCGCTTTTTGCCCGACAAGGCCATCGATCTGATCGACGAAGCCGCCAGCCGGGTGCGCATGGCCATCGATTCCAAGCCCGAGGCCCTGGACGAAATCGATCGGCGCTGCGTGCAGCTGAAAATCGAGCGCGAGGCGCTCGGCAAGGAACACGACAAGGCGTCAAGGCAGCGCCTCGAAAAGCTCGGCGAAGAACTGGCCGAGCTCGAAGCGTCTTCGGCCGAAATGACCGAGCGTTGGCGAGCCGAGAAAAGCAAGGTCACCTCGGCGGCCCAGGCGAGAGAGGGTCTCGATCGCCTGCGGGCCGAACTGATCGCCGCCCAGCGAAAGGGCGATCTGCAGCGGGCCGCGGAAATCGCCTATGGCGAGATTCCCCCCTTGGAAAAACGCCTCGCCGACGAGGAGGAGGCGGATAAGGACGCCCTCACGCCAGAGGTTGTCGATGCCGAACAGATTGCCGCCGTCGTCTCCCGCTGGACAGGGGTGCCGGTGGAAAAGATGCTCGAGGGCGAGCGGGATAAGCTGCTGCGCATGGAAGACTCGCTGCGCGGGCGCGTCGTCGGCCAGGACGAGGCTCTGTCCGCCGTCTCCGACGCCGTCAGGCGCGCCAGAGCGGGATTGCAGGATCCCTCGCGACCGATCGGCTCGTTCCTGTTCCTGGGGCCGACGGGCGTCGGCAAGACCGAATTGACCAAGGCCCTGGCCGAATTCCTCTTCGACGACGAGGCGGCGATCACGCGCATGGACATGAGCGAATACATGGAAAAGCACTCGGTCAGCCGGATGATCGGCGCCCCGCCAGGCTATGTCGGCTACGACGAAGGCGGCGCGCTGACCGAGGCCGTCCGCCGGCGTCCCTACCAGGTGGTGCTCTTCGACGAGGTGGAAAAGGCGCACCCCGACGTGTTCAACGTCCTCCTGCAGGTGCTCGATGACGGCAGGCTCACCGATGGGCAGGGCCGGACGGTCGACTTTCGCAATACCCTGATCATCATGACCTCCAACCTGGGCTCGGAGTTCCTCTCAGGTCAGGCCCTGACGCCGGAGGGAGACGGCCAGAGTGTCGAGGCCGTGCGGCCGATGGTCATGGACGTGGTGCGCCGGCACTTCCGGCCCGAATTTCTCAACCGGATCGACGAAATCATTCTGTTCCATCGTCTTGGCCGCGAACAGATGGACGCTATCGTCAAGATTCAGCTGGGACACCTTGAAAAGCTTCTACAAGCGCGTCGGATGGTTATCTCTCTCGACCCGGCGGCGCTGCACTGGCTGGGCGAGCGGGGCTACGATCCGGTCTACGGGGCGCGGCCACTGCGCCGGGTGATCCAGAAGGAGCTGATCGATCCGATCGCCAAGAAGCTGCTGGCCGGCGAACTCGCCGACGGAAGCCTGATCGAGGTTTCCGCAGGGCAGGACGGCCTGCAAATCGGCAAGGCGCGGGTTCACTAGTAAAGGAGGCGTCTGGCGCCTCCAAGAGAAAGCCCCGCGCCGGGGGGAGCGCGGGGCTTGGCCTTGCAGGTCGTCTTTAGGAGAGAGGCGGCCTAACAGGCGTAGCGGAAACTGCGGACGATGTAGCGGCCGTAGTACGGATCCCAGACCGAGCGGCGGCCGACGCAAGCCCCGCCGTATGCCCGTCCGTAGGCGGGGCCATAGTAGCCCGGGCCGTAAGCTGGACCGTAGTACGGATGCGAAGCGATGGCCGAGCCGAGCGCCAGGCCAAGGATGCCGCCCGCGATAGCCGCGCCGGCGTCGTCGCCTCGGTCGCCGTAGCCGCCGTGGTAGTAGCCGCCGCGATAACCACCGTAGTCGCGGGCCGCGGCAGGGGTCGCGGTGGCCAGCGCGCCGGCGGCCAAGGTCGCGGCGGCCATGCCGACGGTGAGTATCTTGTTCATCGGAACCTCCAATTCATGTTCCCTCGTCCCAATGAACGCTCAGAGGAGCAATGGGCTCCCCAAGGCGAGGTCATGCACACCATGGAAGAGCGCCGCTGAACCCGGCCTGAACGGTGCTAGCCGGTTGCGTTCACATCCACGACCACGCGGCCGCGGACCCTGCCGTCGACGATCGCGGCGCCCAGGGCCGGCACGCCCGCCAACGTCGCGCCGGCGCTTAAGGAGTCCAGCTTGGCCATATCCAGGTCACGCGCCAGGCGGTCCCAAGCTTCGACACGGTCGGCGAGCGGACGCATCACCGAATCGATCCCGGCAAGCGTGATGCCGCGCAGGATGAACGGGGCCACAGTGCTTGGCAGGTCCATGCCCTGCGCGAGTCCGCAGGCGGCTACCGCCCCTGCGTAGCGGGTCTGGGAAAGAACATTGGCCAGCGTGTGGCTGCCGACGGTGTCGATCGCCCCCGCCCACCGCTCTCGCGCCAGCGGTTTGCCCGGCCCTGAAAATTCGCCCCGGTCGATGATTTCCGCAGCCCCGAGCTGATGCAGATAGTCCGCTTCGGTGGCCTTGCGGCCACTGGACGCGACGACCCGGTAGCCGAGCTTCGAGAGCAGGGCGATAGCGACGCTGCCAACGCCGCCAGCCGCGCCGGTGACCAGCACCTCGCCTTTTTCCGGCGTCACGCCATGACGTTCCAGGGCCATGACGCAGAGCATGGCGGTGTAGCCGGCGGTACCGATGGCCATGGCGTGGGCGTTGGAAATCGCCGCCGGCAGCTTGACCAGCCAATCGCCTTTCACGCGGGCCTTCTGTGAAAAGCCGCCGTGATGGCTCTCGCCGACCCCCCAGCCGTTCAGCACTACGCGCTCGCCCGGCTCGAAGTCCGGATGGGTCGAGGTTTCGACGACCCCCGAAAAATCGATGCCGGGGGTGAGGGGCCAGACGCGAACCACCGGCCCCCGTCCGGTCAGCGCCAGGCCATCCTTGTAGTTTACCGTCGAGTGACTGACGGCCACGGTGACATCCCCGTCCATCAGATCGGCATCGCCGATATCGACGAAGCGGATTTCCTGGCCAGCGTCGGTCTTGAAGAGGCGCAGGGCGCGAAAAGTTTCGGTCATGGTCTCTTAAGTTCCCTCGGGATTGGCCGCGGAGAGACCGAACCGGTCGCCACGCAGGCCGCGGACGGCAAGGTCGACCGTCGCCAGGCGCCGCTCCCCGGCCACGCGCATCTCCAGCCCGGGCATGTACATCATCGCCACATAGTCGCCGAAGGAGTCCTCCAGCGCCCGAGTGAAACCCTGGGCGTCCTGGGCCTTGTTCATCTGGATCTTGGCCATGCGCAGCGCCTCGCGACTGTTTTCGGCGACCCGGCGCGCCCAAGCGAAGGTATGCGCCTCCAGCGCGTCTGGCGCGACGACGCGACCCACCAAACCGAAGGCGGCCGCCTCCGCCGCTGAAAGAAAGCGGCTCTCGAACACGGTTTCCTTGGCCCTGCGGATGCCGATGTCCCAGGGTATCGACATGTATTCGACAAAGCCCGGCAAGAACCGGGCGTCCGTCGAGGCGAAAACCACATCCATGGCCGAGGCCAACATCCAGCCTGCATAGATGCAATAGCCCTCGACCATGGCGATGGTCGGTTTGGCGAAGTTCCGCCACTTGAGCAAAAGGTCGAGGTTGTAGCGTTTGAACTGGTCGTACGTCTCACCCCCAGGAGCGGCCCCCAGTGCGGCGCGGTAGGCCATGCCTTCGGGAGTTCCCAGGTCATGGCCGGTGGAAAACACCCCGCCCGCTCCACGCACGACGAGAACCCGAACATCGCGGTCGGCGCCGGCCAGGTCGAACGCAGCATCGATCTCGTCGAGCATGCGATAGCCCTGGGCGTTGCGATAGGCAGGACGGTTGAGGGTGATGACGCCGATCGGGCCGTCGACGCCGTAGAGGATATCCTCGAAGTCCACCCGCGAGATCAGTTCAGGGTCACGAACCGCGGCCCGCCCCGCGTCTCGACGCGCCTCATCACCGCCACGGGCTCGCCGGGCGCGCCAAGGGGCCTGGCGACGGTGATCAGGAACCACCCGCCCTCGGGCAACTGCGGAAAGCCGAAGTGGCTGGCGCCGTCGCATTTCACCTTGCGCACAAAGCTGGCGTAGTCGCCGCTGGGGGCCGATGGCGTGCGGGCGCGCACCAGGGCGACCGGGACAGCGGCGCTTTGCGGAGAACCGTAGAGGATGGTCATCCGCCGCCGGCTCCAGGGCGTTTCCGGCGTCAGGATCACATCGCCCCCGGCGCATGAGTATCGCAAGGCGCCGATGCGAAAGGCCAGGGTTCCCTGGATCGAAGAAACCCCAGGCTCGGTGGACCAGGCGAAGTCCTGTGGGCGAAAGACGTTGGCCGACGGTGGCGGCGCGTAAACCGGGCCAGGGGGCGGCGGCGGCGGACTAAAAGTTTGAGTTTCGCACGCGCACAGCGTCATCGCCGCGAGAGCCAAGGGAACTAAGCGTTTCATGGCTCTAAACTTAAGGCGCTCTTGGGCTGTCGGCAATCTCCTTGGCCACCCGGCGCCCATCCGGCGTTCGGCCGGCGAATCCCCCTTGGCTGGCATGGCCTTAACGGCGATAACCCAAGGCCAGACCCCCCGTCCGTCTGTGGAGATGACCAATGAAGGCCGCCGTCCTGCGTGAGGTGAGAACCCCGCTTCAGATCGAGAACGTCAATATCGGCAAACCCGGACCCCACGAGGTTCTGATCCGCACCGCGGCGGCCGGGGTGTGCCACTCAGACCTGCATTTCATCGAGGGCTCTTATCCCCATCCTCTTCCCGCCGTCTTGGGCCACGAAAGCGCCGGCGTCGTCGAGCAGGTCGGTTCCGAAGTGCGCACGGTCAAGGTCGGCGACCATGTGATCACCTGTCTTTCGGCCTTCTGCGGCCACTGCGAGTTCTGTCTGACTGGCCACATGAGCCTTTGCGTCAGTCCCGAGACCAAGCGGGACGCGGACCAGCCACCGCGCCTGAGCCAGGAAAACGGGCCGATGCTGCAGTATCTGAACCTGTCGTCCTTCGCCGAGCAGATGCTGATCCATGAGCACGCCTGCGTGGCCATCCGCAAGGACATGCCGCTCGACCGCGCTGCCCTGATCGGCTGCGGGGTGATGACCGGCGTCGGTTCTGTTTTCCACACAGCCAAGGTGCGACCCGGCGAGAGCGTCGCGGTGATCGGTTGCGGCGGGGTTGGCCTGGCCGCCATCAACGGCGCGGCCATCGCCGGCGCCGGACGGATCATCGCCATCGACATGTCCAAGTCCAAGGACAACATGGCCAAGCACTTCGGGGCGACCGATTTCATCTGCGCGGCCGACACCGACCCGGTGAAGGAAGTGCTGGAGATGACCAAGGGCGGCGTTCACAACAGCTTCGAAGCCGTCGGCCTGAAGAAAACTACCGAGCAGGCCTTCGCCATGCTTCGCCGCGGCGGCACGGCCAACATCATCGGCATGATCCCGATCGGCCAGTCGGTCGAAGTTCCGGGCTACGCCTTTTTGGGCGAAAAGAAGATCCAGGGATCGGCGATGGGCTCCAACCACTTCCCGGTCGACATGCCCCGGCTGGTCGACATGTATCTTTCCGGCAAACTCAAGCTCGATGAGATGGTCTCGCGCCGCATCAAACTCGAGCAGGTCAACGAAGCCTTCGAGGAGATGAAAGGCGGTCAGATCGCCCGCTCGGTGATCGTCTTCGACGCCTAGCTGGCGGGCCAAGGGAACCAACGGCCAAGGCCGTGACCTCGCGCTCTCGACGGTTTTGAGCGAAAACAGATGTTTACGAGAACTATCTGCGTTCTGTCCTGGAAATAATCGGCAACTTTTGGCAACAATCCTGGCAACAAATGGCAGCAGGCCGGGCGCCTTTTGGCAGCGCGTCCGGCATCTTTTGGCAGCAAATGGCAGCGGGTTGCGGGGAAATTGGCCGCCGGATGGCGACATTTGGCAGGTTTTGGCAAGGGTGCTTCAGGCCACCCGCCGGGGTCCAGGCGCGGAGGCTTGCGTGTTTTCCTGCACTTCTTCCGGCGTGCCGGGTTCGCGAGAGCGGCCGGCCTTCAGGTCCCGGACCATGTGTTTGCGATCGCGCATCCGGGCCT
>DATCCB010000021.1:0-51897 GCA_036511515.1 Caulobacteraceae bacterium
GAGCCTCCAGGTCCACATACGAGAACAAGGCCCCAGATCGACTGTCCGAACCGCGCATCACGCCTCTCCTCGAAGCACTTCGGGAGGGAGTGAATCATGCCGAGTCCGGTCGCGCTACCGACTTCTTCAACAGCCTGCTAGAAGCGCGGCCCATGATCCTGGTGATCGATAACTACGACAGCTTTACCTACAACCTCGTGCATTATCTGGGCGAGTTGGGCGCGCGAAGCGTGGTGCATCGCAATGACGCTCTCACCGCCGACGAAGCTCTGGCGCTGCGTCCGGAGGCGGTCCTGCTTTCGCCAGGTCCCTGCACGCCCGATCAGGCCGGCATCTGCCTCGAACTCATCGGCGCCGCCCCCGATCGCCTTCCCATTCTTGGCGTGTGCCTCGGCCACCAGGCTATCGGCCAAGCGCTCGGCGGCGATGTGGTGCGCGCGCAAAAGCCGATGCATGGCAAGATCAGCCCAATCCATCACGCGGGTGGCGGCCTTTACGGCGGATTGGCCGACCCGTTCATGGCCACGCGCTACCATAGCCTGGTCGTGGAGAGGCGCACTTTGCCCGATTGTCTCGAGGTGACCGCCTGGAGCGACGAAGGCGAGGTCATGGGCTTTTCCCACCAGCGCAGCCCGATCCACGGCGTGCAGTTTCACCCCGAGTCCATCGCCACCCAGGGCGGTCACCGGTTGCTCGCCAATTTCCTTGAAATGGCCGGCGTCAAGCGCCTGGCCAGCGCCTAGCGCGCGCGCCAAGAGTGTCGGACGCCTTCAAACCGCTGCTCGCCAGGCTCGCCGACGGCGCGACCCTGACCGAAGAGGATGCCGAAGCCTTCTTCACCGCCTGCCTGCGCGGGGAGCCGACCGGCGCTCAGATCGGCGCGGCGGTCACCGCCATGCGGCTGCGCGGCGAAACTCTTGGCGAGCTGATCGCCTGCGCCAGAGCCCTGCGCCGGGAGGCGGTGATGCTTGAGCATCCCTACGAGGTTATCGATGTGTGCGGCACCGGCGGGGACGACGCCCAGAGCCTCAACATCTCGACCGCGGTGGCTTTCGTGGCGGCTGGCGGCGGCCTCAAGGTGGCCAAGCATGGGACGCGCGCTGTGTCTTCTCGGTCCGGATCTTCCGACGTCCTGGCCGCCCTGGGGGTGAACATCGAGGCGGATGCGGCCCGCCAGAGGAAAGCCCTCGATCAGGCGGGCATTTGCTTCCTGTTCGCGCCGGCCCATTACGGCGCCCTGCGGCACGTCTTGCCGATCCGTAGAGAGCTTGGTTTTCGGACTATTTTCAATATCTTGGGGCCGATTTCTAATCCCGCCGGGGCGAAACGGCAGCTGGTCGGCGTGTTCGATTCGCGCTGGGTCGAGCCGGTCGCCCGGGCGCTGGGGGCGCTGGGGGCGACGCGCGCCTGGGTCGTCCATGGCCAAGGCCTTGATGAGATCACCACGACGGGATCCACCCACGCAGCCGAGTGGCGTGACGGCGCCGTTCGCCTGTTCAATATCACCCCAGAAGCGGTCGGCCTCCCCCGCGCGAGCCTGGAGGATCTGCGGGGCGGCGATCCAGGCGACAATGCCGCCGCACTGCGCGGTGTGCTGGCCGGCGGCGCGGGCGCCTATCGAGACATTGTGCAGATCAACGCGGCGGCGGCATTCCTGATCTGCGAGCGGGCGGAGACGTTGCGCGAGGGCGTGGCCATGGCGGCGACCTCCATCGACAGCGGCGCGGCGGCGCGGGCGCTGGACGGGCTCATCGCCATCACCAACGGGCGATGAGCGACATCCTCGCCTCCATTGCCGCCTACAAGCGTGACGAAGTCGCGGCGCGGCGCGCCAATGCGACCAGCGCCCAGATCGAGGATTTGGCCAGGAACGCTTCCCCGCCGCGCGGCTTTCGCGCCTGCCTGGAACGGGCGCCCACGCCCGGGCGTCCGGCTCTGATCGGCGAGATCAAGAAGGCGTCGCCATCGAGGGGCTTGATCCGGAATGACTTCGATCCGGCGGCGCTGGCGCGCGCCTATGAAGCCGGGGGAGCGGCCTGCCTCTCGGTGCTCACCGATGGCCCCAGTTTCCAGGGGGCGGACGCCGATCTGGCGGCCGCGCGGCAGGCCAGCACCCTGCCCTGCCTGCGCAAGGACTTCCTCCTCGACCCGTGGCAGGTGATCGAATCACGGGCCATCGGCGCCGACGCCATCCTGGTGATCCTTGCCATGGTCGATGATTCTCTGGCCCGGACCCTGCTCGCCGATGCGCGCCGATTCGGCATGGATGCCCTGGTTGAAGTGCATGATCAGCATGAACTCGGTCGCGCCGCCGCGCTCGGAGCGGACCTGTTAGGCATCAACAACCGCGATCTGCGGTCCTTCGCCACCGACCTCGCGGTTACTGAACGCCTCGCGCCGTTAGCTCCGGCAAACGCTTGCCTGGTAACGGAAAGCGGCGTTTCCACATCGGCCGACGCGGCCCGAATGGCCGCTGCCGGCGCGGCGGCGATGCTGGTCGGCGAGGGCCTGATGCGCCATGGCGATGTCGAGGCCGCCACCCGCTTGCTGCTGGCGTGAACGCCTCAACTTGACATTAACCGGGAACGCCTAGAGAACATCGGCAAGTGTTTTGGGTTTGTTCCGGCCCGGTTTGTTCAGAGAGGCGGCGATGCTCACGCGCAAGCAGCACGAACTGCTGATGTTCATTCACGAGCGGATAAAGGAGACCGGCGTCTCCCCCTCTTTCGATGAGATGAAGAGCGCTCTGGATCTGGCCTCCAAGTCGGGCATTCATCGGCTGATCACCGCCCTGGAGGAGCGCGGGTTCCTGCGCCGTCTGCCGCACCGGGCGCGGGCGCTCGAAGTCCTGAAGATGCCGCAGCAGGCGACGGCCGCTGCGCCCGCGACGGGCCGCGGCGCCTTTCGTCCCCACGTGGTCGAGACGCGCGCCCTGCCCCAGGCAATCGCCAACGATGTCCGCGAGTTGCCGGTGCTCGGCCGGATCGCCGCCGGCACGCCCATCGAAGCCATCCAGCATGAGCGCGACCGCCTCTATGTGCCCGAATCGATGCTCGGGGCAGGCCAGCATTTCGTGCTCGAGGTGCAGGGCGACTCGATGATCCAGGCCGGGATTCTCGACGGCGACTATGTGGTCATCCGCAAGACCGACGTGGCCAATTCGGGGGAGATCGTCGTGGCCCTGGTGATGGGCGAGGAAGCGACCCTGAAGCGCCTGCGCCGCAAGGGCGCATCCATTGCCCTCGAGGCCGCCAATCCGGCTTATGAGACGCGCATCTTCGGCCCAGACCAGATCGAGGTGCAGGGCAAGCTGGTGGGCCTCATCCGCCGCTACCACTAGCCGTCCACGGCCGCTGGCCGCGCAGCGGCTGCGACCAGACGACCCGCCACCCGTGCGGGGCAGCAAACACTTCAGCCGCGCCGCCGAGCGCAAAATCGGTGCGGCCTAGCACCAAGGCCCCGTCGCATTTTGATGGCGGCTGAACGTCGGCGCGCAGGATGACGATGTCGGTCCTGTCGCAAAGGTCCGCCAGCCGCACCGGCGAAGGTTTGCGTTTGGTCCACCAGGCGGAGATGGCCGGTCGCCGCTCGCCGATCGGCGTGCAGCCTTTCTTGTCGCAATCAAAGGCGCTCTGCTGGGCGGCCACGGGGTCCGCCGGCAGGGTGAACCCGCGCCGCTGCGCCCAAAGTTGGGTCGCGTAGAGTCGCACATTCGGCTTGAGCGGAATTTCCTCGCCGCCGACGACCACGGCTGCGTCATCGCCGTCGGCCGCGATCCAGGCGACCGGCGCCGCGGGCCGCGGCCACACCGCGACCGCCGCCGCCAGAGGCAGGCCGATCCAGCGCAGCCGTCCACGCCAGAGGCACGCGAAGACAATGCCCAGATAGGAGATGGCCAAGGCGATTTGCGGCGCGCTGCTCATGGTCATCGCTGCTCCTGGGGCCGTGGCGAACAGGTGACCCAGCCAGACCACGCCCTTGGCGGCCCATCCCGCCAGCCACAGAACCGGCGTCCCGACGCCATGGGCGAGCCCCAGGCCCTCCGCCGCCAGGCAAAGGCCCAGCGCCGGCATCAGCACCGCGCTGGCCAGAAAGTCCGCGGTCAGGTTGGCCAGGACACCGTAGTTGGCGATCCGGTTGAAATGCTGGATGGCGAACGGCCCGGTCGCCGCGCCGGCGACGAAGCTGACCACCATCATCGCCAACGTCCAGTCCTTCATCCGCTGCAGCAGGTTCACGAACCACGGAAGGCCTGCCGGCCTGGGCGCGCGGGGCCAGATCTCGGCCAGCACGACCAGTGAAGCGGTGGCGCAGAACGACATCTCGAACCCGGGCTGGACGACCACGTCGGGCTCGATGATCAGAATGATCAGAGCCGCGAGCGCCAGCGAGTGAAGGCTGATTGCACGGCGATCGAGAAGAATGGCGAAAAACGCCACGCTGGCCGTGATCGCCGCACGCCGCGCCGGGGGGTGGGCGCCGGAGAGGACCAGATAGCCGGCAACCGCCAGCAGCCCCGCGACGGCCGCCAGCTTCTTGCCTGACACCCTCAAGGCAAGCCACGGCCACGCGGCGACCGCCAGACGCACAGCGAAGAACACAAACCCGCTGAGCGCCGCGGTGTGGAGGCCGGCGATGGCCAGCATGTGCGCAAGGCCAGACGCGCGCAGATCGTTGCGGTGATCGGGGGCCAGCCAGTCCTGATGGCTTGTGGTCACCGCGATCGCCAGGCCGGCCGCGCCGCCGTCGTCTGGCCCCATGATTGCGCCGATGTCGCGCGCCAGGGCCTTGGCCAGCGACCAGCGCATGGCGTTGACCGCCAGTTCCAGTCGCAGTCGCCACGGCGGCGCCGGTAGAAACATCGCCGTCGGAGGCTCGAGAGCCAGTCCGACCCCGCCGTCGCCCTCGAACCAGGCATCGCGCGCGAAGTCGTAGGCGCCAGGCGCGGCGGGTCCAGGCGGAGGATCGAGCAGGGTCAGCACACGGATCGACGAGCCCGGTCCTGGAACTGATTCCGGCCCTCCCGGCGCCGGAACCACGATGCGGACCCGCGTTGGAGTCATCCGCGGAGCCAGGCCCTCGATCCGCGCCGGCGCGATCAACAGCCGCTCTCCGCGCTCGCTCGGCGTCGCAATATCGACAACCCAGCCCTCGACGGCGACAACACCAAGACCGGCTGGGGTTATCGGCGCGGCAACCGCGTCGCTGTGCAGTTTGGCGATCAGCAGGCCGCTGGCGACCACGGCGGCGAGCCCCGCGCCGACGATCAGCGGCCGGCTGACGGTTAGGGTTCGGGCGCAGATGGCGAACGCGCAAGACGCCAGGGCGATCGACGCCACCTTCCATAGCGCCGGCTCGGACTTCAGACCCAGATAAAGAGCCGCGCCCAAACCAAATGCGACCGGGACCCACAGCAAGGCGCGATCGAGCTGCGCGACGCATTCCCTTCCCAATGCCGCGGTCAATTCCGCGAGGCTAGGCCGCGCCCGCCAGCGCATGCTAAGACCGCGCGCCCATCCCCATGGCGGCGTTCCGGCGCCGGGCCTGGCGGGGGCGACACCCTCGCCCGGAGCCGCGATGTCCCCCTCCGACAGACTTTCCGACAGACCGGTTGTCACCCGCATCGCCCCATCGCCGACCGGCTCGATGCACATAGGAACCGCCCGCACGGCATTGTTCAACTGGCTGTATGCGCGTCACACCGGCGGCCGTTTCCTTTTGCGTATCGAGGACACCGATCGGGCGCGGTCGACGCAGGCCGCGGTGGAGGTGATTTTCGAAGGGTTGAAGTGGCTGGGCCTTGAACCCGACGGCCCGCCGGTGTTTCAGACCGCTCGCGCCGAGGCCCACCGCGCGGCGGCACAGGCTCTTGTGGAAAAGGGACGGGCCTATCGCTGCTACATGACGGTGGAGGAATTGGTGCAGGAGCGGATCACGGCGCGCGCCGCCGGCCGCGCCGTGCGCTCGCCCTGGCGTGACCGCCATGCGCCCGATGGCGCAAACCAGCCCTTCGTGGTTCGTTTCCGAAGCCCGGCGGATGGCGAAACGGTGATCGACGACCTGATCAAGGGACCGGTGCGGTTCCGCAACTCAGAACTGGACGACCTGGTGCTGCTGCGCTCGGATGGCGCGCCAACCTATAATCTGGCGGTCGTGGTCGATGATCATGACATGGGCATAACCCACGTCATCCGCGGCGATGACCACCTGAACAATGCCGCCCGCCAGGCCCTCATCTATCAGGCGCTGGACTATGATCTTCCGGCGTTCGGACATGTGCCGATGATTCACGGTCCAGACGGGGCCAAGCTATCGAAACGCCACGGCGCCCAGGCGGTGGGCGAGTTCGCCGACATGGGCTATCTGCCCGAAGCCATGCGAAACTACCTGGCCCATCTGGGCTGGGGACATGGTGACGATGAGCTGTTCAGCGATGCCCAGGCGATCGCCTGGTTCGATGTCAAGGATGTGGTCAAGGCCCCGGCCCGGCTCGACTGGAACAAGCTGGCTCACGTCAACAATCATTACATACGCGCGGCGGACGATGGCCGGCTGGCGTTGTCGGTGATCGAAAGGCTGAAGGGCGCCGCGGCCGACCTCCCGGCAGATGCCAGGGAGCGACTGCAGGCGGCGATCCCGGCGGTCAAGGATGGCGCCAAGACCATTGTCGATCTGGTCGAACTCTCGCGTTTCGCCCTGAAAGTTCGACCCCTTGTCCTGGATGACAAGACGCTTGGTCACCTCACCGAAGAGACGCGCGCGCGGCTTGCCCGGCTTGTCGAAACCCTGCGCTTCGCCGAGACGTGGACGCCTGTCGCGCTCGAAGCGCTGCTTCGTCAATTCGCCACCGCCGAAGGTGTGGGACTTGGCAAGATCGGCCCGGCCCTGCGCGGTGTGCTTTCGGGCGGATCGCCCGCGCCCGACCTCGCCGGGACCCTGTGGGCGCTGGGCCGCGACGAGAGTCTGGGCCGTATCGAAGACGCCCTTTCGCAAGCGCGGTAAGACGCTATAAGGCGAAATGAAACGCCCATTTGGATGCATCCGCCTCTAAGAAAAAGGATGGCGCATGGCCGAAAAAGCCACGCTGACACTCGGCAACACGAACTACGATCTGTCCATCATCAAGGGTTCGACCGGCCCCGACGTCATCGATGTGCGCAAACTTTACGCCGACACCGATGTGTTCACTTTTGACCCGGGGTTTACCTCGACCGCCAGTTGCGAGAGCAAGATCACCTACATCGACGGCGATGCGGGAGTTTTGCTGCACCGCGGCTACCCGATCGAGCAGCTGGCCGAAAAATCAAGCTTCCTGGAAGTCTGCTACCTGCTGCTGAATGGAGAGCTGCCGACAGCCGCGGCCTTCGCCGATTTCGATCGCACGATCACCTACCACACCATGCTGCACGCGCAGTTCGACCGGTTTTTCACCGGTTTCCGCTCCGACGCCCACCCGATGGCGATCATGACCGGCGCGGTCGGAGCGCTGTCGGCGTTCTATCACGACAGCATCAACGTCGACGATCCAGAGCAGCGCAAGATCTCCGCGCACCGGCTGATCGCCAAGATGCCGACCATCGCGGCGCGGGCCTTCAAATATTCGGTCGGCCAGCCGTTCGTCACGCCGCGCAACGACATCTCCTATGCCGAGAACTTCCTGCGCATGGCCTTTTCGGTCCCGGCCGAGGACTGGAAGCCCAACCCCGTGCTGACGCGGGCCATGGACCGAATCTTCATCCTGCATGCCGATCACGAGCAGAACGCCTCGACCTCGACGGTGCGGCTGGCCGGCTCGTCCGGGGCTAATCCCTTCGCCTGCATCGCCGCCGGCATCGCCTGCCTCTGGGGGCCCAGCCACGGCGGGGCGAACGAGGAAGCCCTGATGATGCTCAACCAGATCGGCACGGTCGACCGCATTCCCGAGTTCATTCAAGGCGTCAAGGATCGCAAATACCGGCTGATGGGCTTTGGCCACCGGGTTTACAAGAACTTCGATCCCCGCGCGACGGTGATGCAGAAGACCTGTCACGAGGTGTTGGACGAGATCGGAGACGGTGACGATCCGATGTTGAAAGTTGCTCTCGAACTGGAGAAGATCGCGCTTAACGATCCTTATTTCATCGAACGCAAACTCTACCCGAATATCGATTTCTATTCAGGGATCACGCTCAAAGCCATGGGCTTTCCGATGACCATGTTTACCGTTCTGTTCGCCATCGCGCGCACGGTGGGGTGGATCAGCCAATGGAGGGAAATGTTCGAAGATCCCCAGCGTAAGATCGGGCGGCCGCGTCAGCTGTACACCGGTCCCCTCCGGCGTGAGTACGTTGCCGTGGAAGCGCGCGGATAGCTACGCAGCGGCCTCGAGTTTTCCCCCCGCGCGCAGAAGGCTGATGACCGCCTCCGCCGCAGCGGCGGACGGATCGTCGATGCCACCGCGCATGACCTCCACGGCCGCATTCTGCGCGATCACCTGCCGCTCGCGCAGGTCCCTATCGTCGAGCAGTGCGCCGACCTCGCGCGCCAGAGCCGCGCCACTACAGGCGCCCTGAACGAGCTCCGTCACCACCGGCGTCCGCGCCGCCACGTTGAGCAGGGTGATGTAGGGCGTGCGGATCAGCGCTCTGGCCACGAGATAGGTCATGGGTCCAAGCCGATAGGCGACCACCATCGGGCAACCCGCCACGGCCAGCTCGGTGGTCACCGTTCCGCTGCACGCCATGGCCACGGAGGCCGCGCACATGGCGTCCAGCTTGGCCTGTTCCCCCTCGACCACGTGCACGGGCAGAGACCAACCGGCGGCGTGGGCCTTGACCATTGGCGCCACAGTTTCGGCGGCGGCGATGACCAGGCGCAGTTTGGGCCGCTGCGCGCAGAGCCTCTCCACCGCCGCCTCGAAAGGGCCCATCAGCCGACGAATTTCACTGGGCCGGCTGCCCGGCAGGACCAGAAGGATGGGGTCCAGAGCGTCCGCGCCAATAGCGGAGCGGAGCCTTTTCGGATCGGCCATCGAGAAGTCCCGCGCCGCCGCGGGGTTGCCGACGAATGTCACCGGCAGGCCGTGCTGATCGAAATATGGCGCATCGAATCGGTGGATGGAGAGCACGTGATCGACGGCCCCCGCCAGGGTTCGCGCCCGACCAGGCCGCGTCGCCCATACCTGAGGCGCGACATATTTGATCAGCAATGGCGCGGGTTCCAGTTTGGCCAACCGGCGCGCGACTCGCAGGGTAAAGCCCCATGAGTCGATCATCACGGCCGCGTCTGGTCGCTCCCGCGCGGCCAGGGCCGCCGCCTTCCCCGCTGCGCGAAGCACTCTCGGATAGGCGGCGAGCGCGTCAAATACGCCCAGTATGGATAGGCCGGAAATATCGACGTCGCCGGCGACGCCTTCGGCGGCCATCCGCTCTCCACCGACGCCGATGAAGCGGACGCCTTCGTCCCCCAGGCGCTGGCGCAAGCCGCGCGCCAGGGCGGCGCCCAAGGCGTCGCCGGAAGCCTCCCCCGCGACCAGCATGATGCGGACAGGTTTCATGGGTCCGGTCCGGCCACGCCGACGACGAACAGACCCAGCTCATCGGCCAGCGCCGCCACGGCCTGCCGATCGATGACCAGAAGGCGGCCCGCTTCACCGACAATACCCGCCAGGCCGGCGGCCGCCGCGGCGCGCACGGTATCTGGACCGATGGTCGGCAGATCGACCCGTAGATCCTGTTGCGGCTTGCAGGCCTTCGCCAGCACTCCGCGGCGCGCGGCGGCCTGGCCACGGATGCCTTGGGGGAGGGTCGCAACCCTGCGGAGCATTTCCGCGGTGCCTTCCTGCGCCTCCACGGCCAGAATCAGGCCATCGCAGGACACCACGGCTTGCCCGATGTCCAGACGGCCGATCTGTTCGGCCGCTTGCAACGCGCGGCGCGCGTCCTCGATCTGGGGGGGCTCGGCCCGCAGGCGCCCGAGGGGGCCGCGCGGCAGGCATAGCTCGGCCATGACCTGGTGAGCGCCTTCGACGGCAAAGCCCTCCGCCTCGAACTGGCTAAGCAGGAAACTGAGCAAACCGCTATCGCCAAGGCGAGCGGCCTTGATCACCCCCGGCAACGCCGCCAGGCCGCGGGCATCCACCTTCAGGTCGCGGAAATCGGGTCGGGCGACGGTTCCGGCCAGGCAGACCGCCTGACAGCCCGATGCGCGCAGGGCGTCGATCGCCTTTCCGAGTTCGCCAAGGCCCGTTTCCACCCCAGGAAATTCAGCCAGTCTCTGGTCGGCGCAGCCCCTCAGCCGAATCAGGAACAGGGGCCGGCCGGCCGAACGGCAGTACTGGGCCAGATCGATCGGCAGCTCGCCGCCACCGGCGATCAGCCCCAGTTTTCGCACGGCGGAGGTCAGATCTCCCGCTGCGGCGTGGTCAGCGGGCGATTGGCGTCGGACCGAATGAATTCAACGATTTCCATGACTTCCGACGAGCTCTGATAGGCTTGCGCGGTATCGTCGAGGCGTTCCTGGAACGTCCCTTCCTCGGCAAACAGCATGCGATAAGCCGCGCGCAAGGTGTTGATCGCCTCGCGCGAAAAGCCCCGGCGTTTGAGACCAACGAGATTGAGCCCCTCCAGATGCGCGTGATTGCCCCACACGTTGCCGAAGGGAATGACGTCGTGATTGACCCCGGCCATGCCGCCGACAAACGCATGCCGGCCAATCCGGGTGTTCTGGTGAGCCGCCGCCAGTCCGCCGACGATCACATGATCGCCGAGGACCACATGGCCGCCAAGCGTCGCGTTGTTGGCCATGACCACATGATCGCCGACGATGCAATCGTGGCCGATGTGGACCCCGACCATGAAAAAACCGTCGGAGCCAACCTTGGTCACCCCGCGCCCCATCGCCGTGCCGCAATGCATGGTCACCTGTTCGCGAATGACATTCCTCGCGCCGATGGTCAGGCGCGTCGGCTCGCCCTTGTGGCCGGCATGCTGGGGCGGCGCGCCGAGGCTGGCGAACGGGTAGACCACGCAGCCCTCGCCGATCTCGGTTTGGCCGTCGATGACCACATGGGAGCGAACCTCGACGTCGGCGCCCAGGCTGACGCCAGGTCCAACGATCGTGTACGCGCCGATCGAAACGCCCGCCGCCAGGCGCGCTTTTGGATCGACCTGCGCGGTGGGGTGGATCAGGCTCATTCGCGTGTGTCGACGAGCATGGCCGCGAACTCGGCTTCAGCGGCGAGCTTGTCGCCGACCAGGCCGCGGCCGCGAAATTTCACCACATCGCCCCTGGCCCGCACGACGTCGACCTCCATGCGCAGGACATCGCCTGGCCGCACGGGATGGCGAAAACGGCAATTGTCCACCGACATGAACAGGATGATCTTTCCCTCCGGATCGACATCCCAGGATTTGGACATCAGCAAGCCCCCGGTCTGGGCCAGGGCTTCGATGATCAGCACGCCTGGCATTACCGGATTGCCGGGAAAGTGGCCAATGAAGAACGGCTCGTTGACCGTCACGCACTTGATGCCGACCAGCGACTGGCTTGGACGATAATCCTGCGCACGATCGACCATCAGAAACGGCGGCCGGTGCGGAATACGCCGCATGATCTCCTGGGCGTCGATCGCACCCTCTGCCTCAACGCCGGCGGCGGTCTTGGCGGTCTTGGCGGTCATGGTTGGCCCTCCCCTTTCCTTGGGCGATCGGCCAGGCGGGCCAGAAGCGCGGTCTCGCGCATCCACCTGCGGATCGGTCGCGCCGGCATCCCACCCCAGGTTTCTCCGGCGGGAACATCTCGCATGGTTCCCGCGGCGGCCGCGAGTCTCGCCCCGGCGCCGATGGTGATGTGGTCGGCGATGCCGACCCGTCCGCCCAGTTGCACGCCATCGCCAATCGTCACGCTGCCAGAAACCCCCGTGTGCGCCGCCAGGACGCAATTTCGTCCGACGATCACGTTGTGCGCGATCTGAACCAGGTTATCGATCTTGGTGTTTTCGCCGATGACGGTGTCTTCCAACGCCCCGCGGTCGATGCAGGCGCCGGCGCCAACGGTCACGCCATCCTGGATGATCACCCGGCCCAGTTGCGGTATGTCGATCAACCCCTTGGGGCCGGCCGTCGCCCCGAAGCCCGGCTCGCCGATCAAGGCTCCGGCGCAGATGCGCACCCGATCGCCAATCAGCGCGAAGGCGATACTGGCGTTGGCCCCCACCTCACCGTCACGACCGATAGCCACGCCAGGGCCGATGACCACGCCCGGCGACAGCCGCGTGCCACGGCCGACCATGGCGCCGGCCCCGATGACCACCCCCGCGCAGACGATGACCCCCTCTTCCAGGCGCGCGGTCGGGTGCACGGCGGGACTTCCCGCCTCATGGGCCCGGGGTCGGTGAAAACGTTCCGCAGCCATGGCGTAGGCCGCTTGCGGCAGCGGCACGATCACCGCCGCGCAGGTCGCGGGACAAGACTTTGCGTCGCTTTCGCCGACAAAGCACGCCGCGGCCGATGTGGCGGCCAGCTGGCGCAGGTATCGCCGATCGCTCAGAAAGGTGACGCTTTGCCGATCGGCGCTGGCGAGGGCGCCGACCCCGTGGATGGGGCGCTCACCCTCGCCTTCACTGGCGAGCCGCCCGCCGGTCAGTGCGGCGAGTTCGCTTAAGGACGCCGGGCCCAGACTCTCGTAAAATCTGGAATCGGGCATGCGTTCTGCAAAGGTAGCGCGGGCCTAGCGGCCCGGCGCGGCCGCCGCGGCGGTGTCGAGATGTTCACGTTCGATCGCGAATTGCTGAATGCGGGCGTTGACGCCGGTTATCGCCGCCGGCGTCAGGTCCATGGCCGGATTGGCCATCAGCACCGACCCCTTGTCGAGGAGCGCGCTGCAGCGGTTCTGCTGGTAGAGTTGCCGAACCACGGGGTCGAGCTCCTGGGCGATGCGGTTGACCGACTTCTGCTCGGTCGCCTGGATTTCCTTCTGGCGCAGATCTTCCTTCTGCTGCAGAGCCTGGATGCGGCCGCGCAGCGCCGTCGCCCGCCGGTCGAAGCTCGCTGCGTCCAATGTCGGCCGGGCGGCGTCGAGGGCGCGCCCTTCGGTAGTGATCGACGCCTCCTCCGGCGCCAGTTCAGCCTTCACCTGCTGGACGAGCTGGTCCATGCGCTGACCGACATATTTTCCCACGGTCGAGGTGCTGATCGCCTGGTTGACCGAGACGATGCACAGCCCAGAGATCGGCGGCCCGTTGGTGACCGGCGCCGCGGTGGTCTGCGCGGTTCCGGCCGATGCGAAGGCGAGCGCGGCCAATGCGGCGACGCCGCTGGCGAGAACTATCTTTGAAGTCATGGAGTCTAGAACCTTGTTGCGGTGGAGAATCGGAAGAGTTCAGTCTTGTCGTATTGGTCTTTTTTGATGATCTGACTGAAGTCGAAACGCAGGGGGCCCATGGGGGATTTCCAGAAAATGCTGATCCCGGCGGAGGCCCGCAGCCCGAGGTCGTCCTTCACATTGGTCAGTGGCAAATTTGTGTTCGGATCGATCTTGTCAACGCGGTCGAGCACGCCGCTAGTGCCAAAGTCGGTGAACAGCGCGGCCTTGATACCGTATTGTTCCGGCAGCTTGGTCGGGATGGTCAATTCCATGGTGCCGATGGCATAGAACTTACTACCCAGGGAGTCGCCATACTGGGTGTCGCGCGGGCCGATGCCGGCGATCTGAAAGCCTCGGAAAGTATCCCCGCCCTTGTAGAAGCGATCGCTGATCCGGATGGTATCGCCGTTCCAGCCATCGACATAGCCGCTCGAACCGGACAGCTGGAAAATGAAGTCCTTGTTGAAGCCGTGATAAAACGCGCCGTCCGCCTCGGTTTTCACATAGTGCACGGTGCCGCCAAAGCCGGCGATGCTCTGGCTCAGATCGACGAAGTAGCCGCGGGTTGGATTGATGAAATCGTTACGCTTGTCGTATCGCAGATCGTAGCCGATAGCCGACGTCAGGTACGACCCGCGTTGCTCGCACAAAACCACCGACACCAGTTCCGCGCCGGGCACGCAAAGGTCGTCGGCGACGATGACATCGTCGGTGCGTAGCGTATAGCGCAGAGTGAGAAAGCTCGAGGCGCTGAGCGGGAATCCGAGGCGCAGCGTACCGCCGGTCGAGGCCGTGTTGTACGAAGCCTGGTCGGTGAAATTGTAGCGTTGGGTATAGAGGTCGAAACCGGCGCTGAGATCGCGATCCAGGAAGTGTGGTTCGGTGAACGACAGGTCGATCTGCTGCTCGATCGATCCCACCGAAACGCGGGCGCGCAGATCCTGGCCACGACCGCGGAAATCCGATTCCGAGACGCCGACGTCGGTGACCAGCTTATCCACCGAGCTGTAACCGGCGCTGAACGAGAGCTGACCCGTAGGTTGTTCGGCGACCTTGACCAGCATGTTCGTGCGGTCGGGAGCGGAGCCGGGCGAGGTGGTGATATCGACGTCCTTGAAGAAACCCAGGCCTTTGACCGCCGTCTTCGAGCGATCGACAAGCGCGCGGTTATAGGCGTCGCCTTCGGCGACCAGCAGCTTGCGACGGATGACGTAGTCCAGAGTCGTGGTGTTGCCGACGACATCGATGCGGTCGATGTAGACGCGCGGACCTTCCTTGACCTCGAACACCACATCGACGGTGTGCTTGGCGCGGTTGGGCACGTAGTGCGGACGAACATCGACAAAGGCGAAGCCCGCCGCGCCAGCCGCGAAAGTCAGGGCGTCGGTCGACTGCTCGATCTTCTGATCTTCATAGATCTGGCCCTCGCGAATGGGCAGCAGCTGGCGAAGGATGTCGCCGTTGAGTTTCTTCAGATCAGTCTGCACCGTCAGCTTGCCGAAACGGTAGCGTTTGCCTTCATCCAGGGCGTAGGTGACCGCGAAGCCGTTGCGCGACGGCGCCAGTTCAGCCACCGACGAGATGATCCGGAAGTCATAGAATCCGCGATTGCGATAGAATTTTCGCAGCTGCTCTCTATCGTAATCGATCCTGTCTGGGTCGTAGTTATCGTTCGATGCGAAGAACTTGTACCACTCGCTCTCTTTGGTCACCACGACGTCGCGTAATTCATTGGCGGAAAACTGCTCGTTGCCGAGAAAGTTGACGCGGATGATGCCGCTCTTCTTGCCCTCGTTGATCTCGAAGATCAGATCGACGCGCTTTTGAGGCAATTGAACAATCTTCGGGGTGACGGTCGCCGATATGCGACCCGAGCGGCGATAAAGTTCGACGATGCGGCCAACATCTTCTTCAACCCTCGCCCTGGTGAATACGCTGCGCGGGCGAACCTGCACCTCGTCCTTGAGTTTGTCTTCCTTGAGGCTCGAGTTGCCTTCGAACAGCACCTGGTTGATGACCGGGTTTTCGACCACCGCGACGATCAAGTCGGAGCCCCGCAGTTCAATCTTCACGTCGGCGAACAGATCGGTGCGGAAAAGAGCTTTCAGCGCCAGATCGATCTTCTGCGGGTCGACCGTGTCGCCAACCGCGATCGGTAGGTAGGAAAGGATCGTCTCTGGGTCGATCCGCTCGTTGCCCTGCAGCACGATCCGGCCGACGATCCCGCTCTGCTGGGCCTGGAGTCGTGGCGGTTCGGCCGGCGCCTGAGCGACTGGGGGCGCTGCCGCCGCCGGCGCCTGAGCGACCGGGGGGACTGCCGCCGCCGGGGCCTGCGCCAGCGCGGGCGCGCCAAACAGCAAGGCTATGCTCGACACGAGCACGGCGCTGCGAACGCGGGTTTTTCTCATCGGGTCAGCCATGACGGGATGTTCGCCTTACGAAAACAAGCTGCCGAAAAAGTGGAACACGCGCAGGCGCTGGAGGTCGTTCCAGGTGGCGAACAACATCAGCCCTACCAGCAAAGCAAGGCCTACGCGATAGCCCGCAGCCTGGAGACTGGCACGCAGCGGGCGACGGACAACCCCCTCATAGGCGTAGAAAAGCAGGTGCCCCCCGTCGAGCACCGGTATTGGCAGAAGGTTCAACAGCCCGACGCTGACCGACATGAATCCGGCCAGCTGAATGAGAAAGAACGTCGTCGCCAGAAGCAGGCTCACCCGACCGCCCCTGGCGATCGCGACCGCCTGTTTGGTGATCGCGCCCGACGCGTGGGCAATGCCCACGAAGCTGTGCAACTGATTGGCCGGAACCTGTCCGCTGACGATGCGGCCCAGGTAGTAGACGGTGGTCGCGGTTACGTCCCAGGTTCTGCCGGCCCCCATGGCGACGGCGGCGATCGGCCCAAAGCGCTGCATGCGCCCCCCCTGCGCGGTCAGTCCCAGCATGCCGACGCTCTGGCTGCCGCCGAAGGGACTCTTCACATCGACGGGCCTCGGTGCGGCCCTCAGCCGCAGCAGCCGCCCCGCCCGGTTCACGGTGAAATCGATCGGCGTCCCGGCGCGGTACTGCACATAGAATTGCAGATCCTCGAAGCTTTTGATCGGCGCCGATCCGGCGCTGAGCAGCACGTCGCCGCTTTGGAACCCGGCAGCGGCCGCCGCGCCGCCTGGGATCACCTGGTCGACTCGCCGGGACGTCATTGGCTGGCCGAACACAGCGAAGAAAATCGAAAACAGCACCACCGACAGCAGGAAATTCGCCGCCGGTCCCGCCATGACGATCAGCGCGCGCTGCCAAAGCGGCTTGAAAGCCAGATATTTGCGCTCGGCGCCCACGCCTTCGCGGGCGACGATCTCCTTGCGCATTGCAGCAAGATCGGTGCTGTCCGGAACGCTGGCGGCGTTCTCGTCGCCCGCGAAACGGACATAGCCGCCAAGGGGCAGCCAGCCGAGGCGCCATTCAACTCCGCTGTGATCCCTCCACGCCGCCAGAGGCCGGCCAAAGCCGATGGAAAAGCGATCGATAGCGACGCCAAACGCTCGCGCCGTGAAAAAATGGCCCAGTTCATGGATGGTGATGATCAAGGTGATGATCGCCAAGAACGGGACGACATAGACGATCGCGTTCTGCAGAAAGGCCATGGTTCGACGGGGTCTCCTCGCGCCGCCTCAGGCCATGCACGTGAATCGCGACAGGACTTGGGCGGCCACGCGGCGCGCGCCGGCATCGACGGCCAGCGCCCAGTCGACCGCATCGTCGTCATCGCCCGCGGCCAGGGCGCCGGCGCTATTGAGGTGCTCGAGTGTCTCAGTGACGCCGCGGGCAATGTCGAGGAATCCAATCCGCCCCTCAAGAAAGGCGGCGACCGCCACTTCATTGGCCGCGTTCATCGCCGCCGGGGCGCCCGCGCCCGCCTCGAGGGCTTGCCGAGCGATGGCTAGAGCGGGGAAGCGCGCCTCGTCCGGCGCCTCGAAATTCAGAGCGCCGATGGCGGCGAGATCCAGGCCCGGCGCCGGCCAGGCGACCCGGTCGGGCCAAGCCCACGCACAGGCGATTGGCGCCCGCATGTCGGCGGGACCCAGTTGCGCCAGCGTCGAGCCGTCCTCGTATTCGACCAGACTGTGAACCACGGATTGCGGATGAATGAGCACCGCGATTCGCTCCGAGGGCATGGAGAACAGATAAGAAGCCTCGATCATCTCCAGGCCCTTGTTCATCATCGTCGCGGAATCTACGGAGATCTTAGCGCCCATGCTCCAGTTGGGATGTGCTACCGCCTGCTCGCGCGTGGCCTTTGCCATCGCCTCTTGCGTCCACTTGCGAAACGGACCGCCCGACGCGGTCAGAATCAGCCTCTTCACCTTGTCGATCCAGGCGGGCGAGAGCACCTGGAAGATTGCAGAGTGTTCGGAATCGACCGGAATAACCTGGCCGCCGGCCTTTTTGGCGATCGCCAGCAGGGCCGGGCCGGCGCACACCAGGCTTTCCTTGTTGGCCAGAGCCAGGGTCGATCCCGCCCGTGCAGCGGCCAGGGTCGGCGCCAGCCCCGCGGCCCCGACGATCGCAGACATCACCCAGTCGGCCCCCTCGCCGGCGACCTTCTCGATCGTGTCGATCCCCGCGGCCGCTTCGATCCCGGAGCCTGCCAGCCTCTCCCGCAGGGCGCCCAGCAGCGCCTCGTCACGGATGACCGCGACATTTGGCCGCCACCGCAACGCCTGGCGGGCAAGCAGTTCGACATTGCGCCCGGCGGTCAGCGCCAGAAAATCGATGTCGATGTTGAGGCGGCTCAAGAGGTCGAGGGTCGAAACGCCAACCGACCCTGTCGATCCAAGGATGGCTACCGTCCGCGCGGCCATCAATGGGCCCAGCCGTAATGAACCACCAGACGCGCGGCCGCGAACACCATGACCGCGAACATCAGCCCATCGACGCGATCCAGCAATCCCCCATGTCCGGGGATCAGGTCACCTGAATCCTTGACGCCGAATCGCCGCTTGAGCATCGACTCCCAAAGATCGCCGCCCATCGTCGCCAGGCCCCCCAAGAGGCCGATCAGCGCCGCGCCGGCTAAAGACAGGCGCATTAACACGGCCGCGATTCCAACCGCGGCGGCCGTGGCCGCGACCAGTCCGCCGAAAAACCCCGACCAGGTCTTGTTGGGCGAAAACCGCGGCCAGAGCTTGGGACCTTTGAGCAGGCTGCCGACCAGAAACGCGCCGATGTCTGCCGCCCAGGTTGCGGCGAAAAGCATCAACAGCCAGCCCCGGCCCTGCGGCATTTCGCGCAGCCAGACGATCACCATGCAGGCGGGCGCGATATAGAAGACACCGTAGGCGGCGTCGACCGCCCGCACGGCGCTGCCGCGTGCAACCGCGGCGGCCGCGAGAGCGCCGACGACCACGCAGCCCCAGGCCTCTGGATAAAGGTGGTAGTAGGTCAGGAAAGTCACCGCCAGGACGGCGAGGGCGGTAACGACGGCCGCGCGACCCGATAGTCTTGGGCTGGCCATTGTCGCCCATTCGATCGAAAGTAAGGTTCCGGCGACGGCGATCAGGATCGGGAACGGCGCCCGGCGCCACAAGGGGCCGTTTTCATCGAAGACCCACACGGCCCAAGCGGAAACGCTCGCCAGGACGATGCCTGAGGCCGCCCTGACGCCGAAATTGTTCCAGTCGAAAGCTCTAGCCCGTGGCAAGGACGTCATCGACTGCGACCCCGCCGTAGCGCCGTTGCCGTGAGCGGAATTCCGCCAGTGCGGCCTTGAGGTGCTCGGGCCCATAGTCCGGCCAGTAGACGTCCTGGAATATCAGCTCGGCATAGGCGCATTCCCAAAGCAGGAAATTCGACAGCCGCCGCTCGCCGCTGGTGCGAATGATCACGTCGGGAGCCGGACAGGGCGCGGTCGACAGGCGTTGTTCGAAGGCCGCTTCGTCGAGGTCCTCGGGTCTGGCTGCGCCAATCGCGACGTCCTCGGCAAACTTGCGAGCCGCTTGGGCAATGTCGGCGCGGCCGCCGTAGTTGAAAGCGACCTGCAGGTGAAAGCGGTCGTTGGCGGCGGTGCGCGCTTCGGCCCGCTCGACGATATCGAGTATTTCAGGCTCCAGCCCGTTGCGGCGACCGACTATCCGCACCCGCACGCCGTTGCGTTCAAGCCGGGCCAGGTCGCTGTCGAAATAGGCCTTCAAGAGGCCCATCAGCTCGCTGATTTCCGTCATCGGCCGGCGCCAGTTTTCCGTCGAAAATCCGAACACGGTCAGCCGTTCGATGCCCAGATCGGCGGCCCCTTCGACCGTGCGGCGCAGCGCGGCGACGCCGGCGCGATGGCCAAAGGTTCTCGGCAGGCCCCTCTGCTTGGCCCAGCGTCCATTGCCATCCATGATGATGGCGACGTGCAGTCCGCCGCCGCCGTCGGTCGGGGGCGGCGCCCTGTCGTGCATGCCGATTGCTGGCGACATGGCGATTCCCAAAGACCCCCGACTAGACCTGCATGATCTCTTGTTCCTTGATATTCAAGGTCTCGTCGATGCGTCGCACCGCGCCGTCGGTCAGCTTCTGGACGTCGACCTCCAGCCGCTTGTGTTCGTCCTGGCCGATGGCCGCATCCTTCTCGGCCCGCCTCAAGTCTTCCATGGCTTCGCGCCGGACGTTGCGGATAGCGACCCGTTGCTGTTCGGCGTATTTGCCGGCCAGCTTGGCCAGGTCGCGGCGACGCTCCTCGGTCAACGGCGGGATCGGTATGCGCAGATTCTGGCCCTCGACCACCGGATTGAGGCCCAGGCCCGCGTTGCGGATCGCCTTCTCCACGGACACCACCAAACCCTTGTCCCAGACGCTGACGGTTATCGAACGCGGCTCGGGCACAGAGACCGAACCCACCTGCGCGATCGGCATCTGCGAGCCATAGGCTTCCACGTGCACCTGATCGAGCAGGCCGGCGGAGGCGCGCCCGGTGCGCAGGGAGGTGAATTCGTCTTTCAGCGCCAGCACCGCGCGGTCCATGCGGTCCTTGTATCGCGTCAGATTGGGCTTTTCTTCCGCGGCCATCAGCTTGAACCCTTCGTAAAATCGCTTTCAGCCCCTGGGCTGGAGATCCTCGATGGTGGTGTGAACCCCTTCGCCAGTCAGCACCTTGAGCAGATTGCCCCGCTCACGGATCGAGAACACTAAAATCGGAATGGCATTGTCGCGCATCAGGCTGATCGCCGATGCATCCATGAACCGAAGGTCTTGAGCCAGCACCTCCTGATAGGTCAGACGCTCGAACCGTTTGGCCTGCGGGTCCTTCTTTGGATCGGCGGTGTAGACGCCATCGACGCTGGTGCCCTTCAAGAGGGCGTCACAACCCATTTCGGCGGCGCGGAGGGCCGCGGGCGTGTCGGTGGTAAAAAAGGGCGCGCCCAGCCCGGCGGCAAAGATCACCACCCTGCCCTTTTCGAGATGGCGCAGCGCCCGGCGACGGATATAGGGCTCGCAGATGGCATCCATGGGGATGGCCGACTGAACGCGCGTGTTGACGCCGCGCTTTTCGAGCGCGCTCTGCACGGCAAGTGAATTCATCACCGTGGCCAGCATGCCCATGTAGTCGGCGCTCGCCCGCTCCATACCCCGTCCGGCCATGGAAACACCGCGGAAGATGTTACCGCCGCCGACCACAAGGCAAAGCTCGAAGCCGTGGTTGACGACCAGGGCGATGTCTTCGGCCACGGCGTCCAGCGTCGCCATGTCGATGCCGAAGGGCGCGTCGCCCATCAGCACCTCGCCCGAGACCTTCAGCAGAACCCGGCGATAGGGGGGCTGGGCGGCTGTCATCCTCTGGTAGTCACCCCCATCTTGAGTCGCGCGGGGGACCATAGCCTCTCGCGCCCCCGCGGGAGAAGGATTGCTTACTGCCGGGTCAGCGCCGCTACCTCGGCTGCGAAGTCGCCCGACGGGCTCTTTTCCACGCCATCGCCGAGCGCCAGGCGCACGAAGCCCTTAACGGTTACCGGCGCGCCGACCGTCTTGGCGGTGTCGGCCACCAGCTGCTCGATGGTCTGATCGGGGTTCATCACGAAGGGCTGTTTGATCAGCACCACTTCCTGGTGAAACTTGCGAATCCGGCCCTCGACCATCTTTTCAATGACGTTCGCGGGCTTGCCCGACGCGGCCGCCTGTTCCGCGAAAATCGCCCGTTCACGCTCGACGAGCGCCGGATCGAGTTCGTCCGGTGAGAGCGATTGGGGGTTGGCGTGGGCGATGTGCATGGCGATCTTGCGGCCCACGTCGCGCAGCGCCGCCTGGTCGCCGGTGCTTTCCAGCGCCACCAGCACGCCGATGCGGCCGACATCGCCGGTCGGGTGGATATAGCCGCCGACCGCGCCGCTGGCCGTCGTCAGGCGGGCGGAACGCCGCAGGATCATGTTCTCGCCGATGGTGGCGATGAGGCCGGTGACCACGGCATCGACCTCCTGGCCGTCTCTGGTCTTGGCCTTGCGCAGGGCACCGACATCGCCGTCGACATCCAGGGCCGTCGCGGCGATCGAGCGCGCCGCCGCCTGGAAGCCTTCATTGCGCGCGACAAAGTCGGTCTCCGCGTTCAGTTCGACCAGCGCTCCGGTCATGCCAGGACCGTCGGCGCGCAGCGCCAGGGCGATGACGCCCTCGGCGGCGACGCGGTCGGCCTTCTTGGCGGCTTTCGAGAGGCCTTTCGCGCGTAGCCAGTCGATGGCCGCTTCGATGTCGCCGCCGGTTTCCTGCAGGGCTTTCTTGCAGTCCATCATGCCAACGCCCGACTTGTCGCGCAGCGCCTTGACCAGACCGGCGGTGATCTCAGCCATCGACATCTACCTTTGCCGGCGCGGCAGCGCGCTTGGCCGAGGCGGCCGGCGACTTGACGGAGGCGCGCGGCTTGGCCGAGGCGGCCGGCGATTTGACCGCGGCGGTGGGCGACTTGGCCGAGGCGGCGGGCGACTTGGTTGCGGCGGGGGCCGACTTGGCTGCGGCGGTGGCCGACTTGGCTGGGGCGGTGGGCGACTTGGCCCGTGGAGTCTTAGCCTTCGTGGTGGCCGCCTTGGCCGTCGGTTTGGGCGCAGGCGCCGCCGGCGCCACCTCCGGTTTCGGCTCAGGTTCGGGTTCGGTCGCCCCGGTGTTGGGCGCTGTGTCTGACGGCGAGGATTGGGCCTCCGGCTCGGCCGAAACTTCGGCCTGGGGCGCGGTGAACGCCGCCTCCAGTTCGGGTTCGGGCGCGGCCGTCGCCTCGACTTCGGGCGCGGGTTCAATGGCCGAAGACTTGCGAAGCGCCGGTTCGACCGGCGCTTCGGCTGCGCCGATATCGACGCCCATCGCCACCTGCCCTTCGGTCAGTCCGTCCAGAACCGCATCGGCGACCAGGTCGCAGTAGAGCTGCAAGGCGCGGGCGGCGTCGTCGTTGCCGGGGATCGGAAAGCTGATCCCCTGCGGATCGCAGTTGGTATCGAGAATGGCGATCACCGGAATGTTGAGTTTGCGCGCCTCGAGGATGGCGATGGCTTCCTTGTTGGTGTCGATGACGAACATCAAATCGGGGATGCCGCCCATATCCTTGATGCCGCCCAGGGACAGTTCGAGCTTGTCACGCTCGCGGTTGAGCTGAAGCAGTTCCTTCTTGGTGCGGCCCGCGGCGTCCCCGCCGTCGAGCACGCCTTCCAGTTCGCGCAGGCGCGCGATCGAGCCGGAAATCGTCCGCCAGTTGGTCAGCGTGCCGCCAAGCCAGCGATGGTTCACATAGTATTGGGCGCAGCGCTTGGCGCCGGCGGCGATCGGTTCGGAGGCCTGCCGCTTGGTGCCGACGAACAGCACCCGCCCGCCGGAGGCGGCGACCTCGCGCACCTTGACCAGGGCCTGATGCAACAGCGGCATGGTCTGCGACAGATCGATGATGTGAATATTGGCCCTGGCGCCAAAGATGTAGCGCTCCATCTTCGGGTTCCACCTATGGGTCTGGTGGCCGAAGTGGGCGCCGGCTTCGAGAAGCTGCCGCATGGAAAATTCAGGTAGCGCCAAGGTCGTCTGTTCCTTCTTCCGGTTATCGCCTCCGCGGGGCCAACCCTTCCGACTGGAAAGGACCGGAACGGAAAGACGCCGGGATTGACCCGCGCCCAGCCGAACGCTCCGCGTGCGTGATGGCGGGGAGATAGGCGGAATGGGCCAGGATGGCAAGGCAAAGGGAAAGTCGGGAAGCCCCGCCGCCGCCTTGCGCCCCCTCCCCCACCGGCTGCGCCGGCCCAGCCCGCCGCACGCGGCGGGCGTTCGTCTCGGGTATCGACAAATCGTTGTCGATCCCATGCCGCCGCCTCGCGGCGGCCGTTCCTCACCCCCCTCCCCCGCGGCGCTACGCTTGCGAGGGAGGAATTTTCTTTTCTAAACTCCTGCCCCGCGAAGCGGGGGAGGTGGCGCGGCGCGATCAGCGCCGTGACGGAGGGGGCGCGGGCGGGGTCCACGCAATCTCGGCGGGGCTCTACACCTCTTCCAGCAACGCCACTCCGGGGGCGATTTTGAGGGCGCCGCGGATGGCGGGGTTCAGGCGGTAGCGGCCGGGAAGCTTCATCTCGACTTCGCGGCCGTTGAAGGCGGCGACGAAGATCACCTCGCCGCCGCCGGACGGCGAGGGCTCCAGTCGAGCCTTGATCGCGTCGAGACTGGTGGCAGCCGGGGAAACATGGATGCGAAGGCCCGCGCTGACCTTGTCGATGGCGTGTTCGAGAAGCTCGGCCTCGTCGCCGAAGAAGCGCACCTCGCCGTCGCTGGCCTTGGCGCGGACCTTGAGGATCACCGCGCGACCCGGCTCCAGCAATTCGCGGCAACGGCGAAGCGTCTCGGGGGGAAACAAGACTTCGAACTCACCGGTGGGATCGGAGAGAGAAACGAAAGCGAACTTGCCCCCGCCGCTGCTGGCGCTGGTTCGCTCCTGCCGCCGCCGGACCATGCCGACCATCCTGAAGGCTTCGGCCCCCGCCTGCGCCGCGGCCAGCGCGTCGACGTAAAAGGTCGTGCGGTGGCGGCGAAGCACCTCGACCATGTCGTCGAGCGGATGGCCGCTGAGATAAAATCCCACCGCCGCCAACTCTTCGTCCAGCCGCCTGACCGGATCCCAGGCCTCGACCTTGGAGAGGCGCGGCCGACTGGCCTCGGCCTGTTCGCCGAAAAGGCTGACTTGCTCCGCGGCGCGGTCGCTGGCCATGCTCTGGGCATAGGCGATCAACTGATCGGCCATGGCGACGACCTGCGCGCGGCTGGAGTGAAGGCCATCGAAGGCCCCCGCCTTGGCCAGATTCTCGAGCGCACGCTTGCCAACCTGCCGCGGATCGATGCGCTCGAGGAAGTCGAAGATGTCGGTGAACCGCCCGCCCGCCTCGCGGACCTCGACCACGTGCTTCATGGCCTGCTGGCCGACATTGCGCACCGCGCCCAGGGCGTACAGCACCTCGCCGTCCTCGACCTCGAAATCGTCGCCCGAGCGGTTGATGTCCGGCGCGCGGATGACCACGCCGAGGCGCCGCGCGTCCTGGTAGAACACCGCCAGCTTGTCGCTGTTGGAGATATCGAGGCTCATCGAGGCCGCGAAGAACTCCACCGGCGCGTTGGCCTTCAGCCAACCGGTCTGATAGGCGATCAGGGCGTAGGGCGCGGCATGGCATTTGGTGAAGCCATAGCCGGCGAACTTCGCCATCAGGTCGAAGATCAGGTCGGCGCGCTCGCCATCGACGCCGCGCTCCGTCGCGCCGGAAAGAAACCGGGCGCGCTGCTGGTCCATCTCCTCCTTCTTCTTCTTACCCATCGCGCGCCGCAGCATGTCGGCCTCGCCCAGGCTGTAGCCGGCCAGGATCTGGGCGATCTGCATCACCTGCTCCTGATAGACGATGATGCCGTAGGTCGCGGTGAGCACCGGGGCCAGAAGCGGGTGCAGCACGTCGAGCGGCCGGCGGCCCATCTTGCAGTCGACGTAGGCGTCGATCGAGGCCATGGGACCCGGCCGATAGAGCGAGACCAGGGCAGTGATGTCTTCAAGGGAATTAGGCCGCAGCTTGCGCAGCGTGTCGCGCATGCCCTGCCCCTCGAGCTGGAACAGCCCGACCGTCTGGCCCTGGGCCATCAGCTCGTAGGTCGCCGCGTCGTCGAGCGGCAGCAGATCGAGCTCAATTCCCGCGCCGCGCTTGCGCAGGTGCTTGATGGCCCGATCGAGCACGGTGAGGGTCTTGAGCCCAAGAAAGTCGAATTTGACCACCCCGGCGCTTTCCACCCACTTCATGTTGAACTGGGTGGCCGGCAGATCGGATTTCGGATCCTTGTAGAGCGGCGTCATTTCGATCAGCGGGCGATCGCCGATCACCACCCCGGCGGCATGAGTCGACGCATTGCGATAAAGGCCCTCGAGCTGCAGGGCGATCTCCAGCAACTGCGCAACCGACTCATCGTCGGCCTTGGCCTGCTGCAGGCGCGGCTCGAGCTCCACCGCCCGCGCCAAGGTGACGGGATTGGCGGGATTGTTGGGGATCATCTTGGCCAGGCGGTCGATCATGCCCAGCGGCAGCTGCATCACCCGGCCGACATCGCGCAGCACCGCGCGCGCCTGCAGGCTGCCGAAGGTGATGATCTGGGCCACCCGATCGGCGCCGTATTTGGCCTGTACGTAATCTATGACCTCGCCCCGCCGCTCCTGACAGAAGTCGACATCGATGTCGGGCATAGTCACCCGCTCTGGATTGACGAAACGCTCGAAGAGCAGCCCATAGCGGATCGGATCGACGTTGGTGATGGTCAGGGACCAGACGACCACCGAACCAGCGCCGGACCCCCGGCCGGGCCCGACTGGAATGCCGGCCGCCTTTGCCCATTTGATGTAGTCCGACACGATGAGCAGATAGCCGGCCAAGCCCGTGCGCGAGATCATGCCGATCTCGAATTCCAGGCGATCCCAGTATGCCTGCGCCGACGCGGCCATCTGGCCGGTGACCTCCATCAGACTGATCCGCGCGCGCAGGCCCTCGCGCGCCTGGGCGATCAGCTCCTCTTCTTCCGAGCGCCCGTCGGCGGTCGCGAAGCGCGGCAGTACCGGATCGCGTTTCTTGACCATGAAGGCGCAGCGCCGGGCGATCTGGAGCGTGTTGTCGCAGGCTTCGGGCAGATCGGCGAACAGGGCGCGCATCTGCGCGGCCGACTTGAACCAGTGCTCGGGGCTGACCCGCCGGCGATCGTCCTGGCCCAGAAAGGCGCCATCGGCGATGCACAGCAAGGCGTCGTGGGCGCGCGACGTTTCCGCGAGGGCGAAATAGGCGTCGTTGGTGGCGACGAGCGGAACGTCGTTGTCGTAGGCATAGGCGACCAGCCCCGGCTCGGCCGCCGCCTGGCTGGCCAGGCCATGCCGCTGAAGCTCGACATAGAACCGGTCGCCAAAGGCCTCGTGCATCCGCCCCAGGGTCGCGCGGCCCTCATCCTCGCGGCCGGCGGTGAACAGCGGATCGACCGGTCCGTCCGACCCTCCCGAAAGCAGGATCAGCCCGTCGGCGTGCGCGGCCACGCGCTCCCAGGCCACATGGGGCTCTTCATGGCCCTCGATGTCCAGATAGGCGGCAGAGGAAAGCGCGGTCAGATTGCGCCAACCGACCTCGTTCTGCGCCAGGAGCACCACCGTCGGCAGGCGCGCCCAACGTTCGGGCGGTCCTTCGCCGATGCCGCTGACCGGCAGGGCGCAACCGACGATCGGCTGGACGCCGGTCTCCTTGGTCAGGACACAGAACTCCAGCGCCCCGAACAAATTGGCCCGGTCGGTGAGCGCCACCGCCGGCATCCCCGCGGCCGCCGCCAGCGGACCGATGGCCTCGGCCTTGATGGCGCCCTCGAGCAGCGAGTAGGCGGAGCGCACCCGCAGGTGAACGAAACTCTCCGCCTCAACCGCCATCTATCCGCGCTCCGTCGGCTTGGACCGACTCACCCCGCGAGTTGAGCCACCTGACAGACCATCCAAACGAACCCCGCCACCGAAGCAAGCGCCAGTGACTCCCGCGCGATCCGAAACATGTGCATGCCTCCAGGTTTGTTCCTGTTCTGTTCTTACCTCATCACTCTCCGATGCGTCAAGTCGTTTGCGCGGACGCGGGCCTTTAGGTGCCATGGTGGCGAGTGTTATGCCGTGCGCACGACAAGTGAGGATCGTGTCCCATCGCGTGGTGTAACTCGAGGCATCGAGGTCACCGTGATCTCCGGCGGGCCGGGATCGGTCAGGCGGCCATGTCGGGCAGGCTGACGAGGGGACTATCGCTCAAGCTGGCGACGGATTCCAGGCTCAAGTAGCGCGAGCGCTGAACACACCATTCATCGTTCTGCTCGAGCAGGATGGCGCCGACCAGCCGGACGATGGCCGCTTCGTTGGGGAAGATGCCGACGACCTCGGTGCGCCGTTTGATCTCACCGTTGAGCCGTTCCAGCGGATTGGTGCTGTGCAGCTTGGCCCGGTGAGCGGCCGGGAAGGTCATGTAGGCCAGGACGTCGGTCTCGGCTGCATCCAGCAGGCCAGCGAGCTTGGGCAGCTTGGGCCGCAGCTGGTCGGCCACCTTGCGCCACTGGATGCTGGCCGAAGGAGCGTCGTCCTGGGCGAAGGCGGCGCTCATGAAGGCGGTGACGACCCGGCGAGCACTCTTGCCGGCATGGGCCGAGACGTTGCGCATGAAGTGGACGCGGCAGCGTTGCCACGTGGCGTGCATGACTTTCGAGACGGCCGCCTTGATCCCCTCGTGAGCGTCGGAGATCACCAGCCTGACGCCGCGCAGGCCGCGCCTGGCGAGCCCGCGCAGGAACTCCGTCCAGAAGGTCTCCGCCTCGGAGGGACCGATCTCCATGCCGAGAATCTCACGGCGACCGTCGGTGTTGGCGCCGACCGCGACGATGACAGCGACCGAGACGATGCGACCGTTCTGGCGAACCTTGATGTAGGTGGCGTCGATCCACAGGTACGGCCAGTCGCCTTCGATCGGCCGGTCGAGGAAAGCCTTCACTCGAACATCGATCTCTTCGCAGAGCCTGGAGACCCCCGCCTTCGCGGGGGCAGGCTCTGGCTCTTGGAGATGCCGCTCATCCCCATCGCCTGGACCAGGTCGTCCACCGAACGGGTCGATATGCCCTGGATGTAGGCCTCCTGGATCACCGCCGTCAGCGCCTTCTCCGCCAGCCGCCTGGGCTCCAGGAAGAAGAGGAAGTAGCTCCCCTTGCGCAGCTTGGGGATGCGCAGCTCCACCGTGCCAGCCCGCGTCTCCCAATCCCGGTCGCGATAGCCGTTGCGCTGCGCCAGCCGCTCGGCGCTCCTCTCACCGTGGGCCGCGCCCGTCAGGCCGCCCACCTCCAGCTCCATCAGGCGCTGGGCTCCATAGCCGATCATCTCGCGCAGAAAGCCCGCGTCAGGGCTCTTCTCCATCAGCGCCCGCAGGTTCATCATGTCGTCGGTCATCTTCGGTCCTTGGTTGGGGTTGAGTCCGCAAACCCAAGCCTACCGAAGATCGTCGATGACCGCCGCTGCGCCGCTCGCTCGCTACAGCGCCCGTTGAAAGGCGCGCGTCGCGAGCGGCTCCGCTACCACCGAGCTACACCACGTCCGGGGACACGACCCAAGTGAGCGGCGCTGGTCAATCTTGAGGAGGTTCGGCGTAGTGGACACGCGGACGCCAGAGCAGCGACGGCGAATAATGAGCTCGGTCCGAACGAAGCACACCGGCCCAGAGATGGTCGTCCGCCAGCTCCTCCATAGATTGGGGTTTAGATTCCGAATTCACCGAAGAAGTCTCGCAGGGTCGCCGGACATCGTGCTTCCAAAACATAGAGCCGCGATCTTCGTACACGGCTGCTTCTGGCATGGCCACGGTTGCAGCAAGGGCCGCCTTCCGAAGTCGCGATTGGACTATTGGTCGGCAAAGGTTGAGGCAAATAAACGGCGGGATGCGAACTCGCGTGAAGCTCTGGAGCTCTCGGGTTGGAAGGTGTTGACCATATGGCAATGCGAAACGCGGGACTTGTCGACCATTGAACGTAGGATTTCGGCGCGGCTGACGATGCCCCGATCTCCGCGCGAATCGTGATTGACTCCTATCCGCCTGGGATAGAGAACAAACATAGAACAACCCAGCGCGTCGAGGGAAAGCCATGGAACGGCCAATCGCAATCGACTTGTTCGCGGGGGCGGGCGGCATGAGTCTCGGTTTCGAGCAGGCGGGCTTTGACGTGGTCGCCGCAGTTGAGATCGATCCGATCCATGCGGCGGCTCACAAGTTCAACTTCCCTCATTGCGCCGTGTTGGCCCGCTCCGTAGTCGGCCTAACGGGCCAAGAAATACGCCGTGCCGCCGGCATCGGCGACGGGTCTGTGGATGTCGTAATTGGCGGCGCACCTTGCCAGGGCTTCTCAATGATTGGCCATCGCGCTATGGACGATCCGCGAAATTCACTCGTCCGAGATTTCGTCCGTATCGTCTGTGAGCTCGAGGCGAAGCATTTCGTGTTCGAGAACGTCAAGGGCCTCACGGTCGGTCGACATCGTATCTTCCTTGAGGAATTAATCCGAGAATTCTCGTCGGTTGGTTACTCATTGCGAGAACCTTGGCGCGTGTTGAATGCTGCGAACTACGGAGTGCCGCAGGACCGACAAAGGCTCTTTCTTCTCGGCTCGAAGCGCGGATTTGAGGTGCCAAAGTATCCGGCGGCGACAACGCGGCTACCCAAAGAGCGCTGGCGTTCGCTCCCAGACGGTCCGACGTGCGAAGACGCTCTTTCAGACCTTCCGGATGCCGAACGGTACCCCGTACTCAACTTTACGGACGAGGTAGTCGTGCTGGGATGGCCAAGGCCTCAAAACGAATACGCCCAGGACATGCGGTGTCTGACCAACAGAGCATGGTGGTTTGGGCACCCGCGCGAATGGCGACCGCAGACCCTAACCTCCAGTATGCGGACAGATCACACTGACATATCGCGCCGTCGTTTCGGTCAGACGCCTCCCGGTTCCGTCGAGCCGATCTCACGTTTCTTTCGGCTGTCTGCAAAGGGGATATCTAGCACTTTGAGAGCCGGCACAGATGCAGCGAGAGGTGCGTTCACGAGCCCGCGTCCAATCCATTATCGCTACGCGAGATGTGTCACGGTTCGCGAGATGGCTCGACTGCATGGCTTCCCAGACTGGTTCCGTTTCCATGAAACAAAATGGAATGGCGCCCGGCAGATCGGGAACGCTGTACCGCCGCCGTTGGCGCGGGCGGTTGCCTCAAGCGTCATTTGGTCTCTGGGGACGCAACCGACCCAACCCACGCAAGCAGTTGCGCTTGGCGACGATGCGTTACTCCGGATGGCGATGGTCGATGCTTCACATTTCTGGAGTGTAGTGACACCAATTGCCCGACGAACTCGCAAGAGCGGTGCGAGAAAACGCAAACAACTCGACATTGAGGCCGATCGCCTCCGAACCATGGGTCGCTAGCATGGTTAGAGGCGTCATAGCACCAAACCGCTATAAAGTGCTCATAGAGCGCATTTTCTTTGATCGATACAAGAAGGACGCTGCGGAAGTACCCTTCGGCCGTCATGATATTGAAACGACTGCGAAGACGCTTGATCTTGTTTTGCCGAAAAACGTGGGCGACCTTCTCTATTCATTCCGGTATCGTGTAGCAATGCCTGAGGCTGTCCTTGCGACACAGCCTGAAGGCAAAGAGTGGGTGATCAAGGGGATTGGGCGCGCGTTATATTCATTCGTCCTCGTACCGATCAATCGAATAAGGCCAAGCGCCGAGCTCGTCACGATCAAAATCCCCGATGCGACTCCAGAAATCATCTCGGCGTACGCCCTTTCAGATGAACAGGCTCTACTTGCCAAAGTTCGGTACAACAGACTGATTGACCTGTTCCTCGGCATCTCCTGCTACTCTATGCAGAATCACCTTCGCACAACCGTCAAAGGCGTTGGGCAGATTGAAATCGACGAGGTTTATGTCGGCATTGATCGCCAGGGACGACAATTTATCATACCCGTCCAGGCCAAAGCTGGCAGCGATCAACTTGGCACAATTCAAGCCGAGCAGGACATCGCGTGCTGTGCCGAGAAATTTCCCGATCTCATCTGCAGAGCGATCTCCGCTCAGTTTATGGCGAACGAAGTAATCGCGATTTTCGAGCTGACCGTTGAGGACGGTGAGGTGAGAGTGGTCGATGAAAAACATTATCGTCTCGTGCCGTGTATCGAGATCACTCCGGAGGATCTTGATCGATACTCGATCCGTTCCTGAATTGGCTGCAACACGCGCTTCAGATCGACGTTAGAGGCACGACTGGAGCGGTTCGTTAGAGCGACCACACGGCCTCATCCCTTTCGCGCGAGCTTCGTGCGCGCCAGGCCCGCGAAACGGCCCTCGGGGAAGCGGATCAGATACTCCTCGAGCAGGTCGGGGTCGTTCTTGTCGGCCATGGCGTCCCAGAAGGCGAGGTCGGTATCGGCGGCCGGCGCGGGCCGAGCCGATGCGGGGGAGGCGTCGAGGCCCTGGCCCTGCGAGGTGATCGCGTTGCGGAACCGCAGCGGGTCCGCGACCACAGCGATGGGGTCCCAACGGGCGCCGGTGCCGTGCACGGTCACCGCCCCGAAATCGAGCATGCGGCCCAGCAGGCTCTGATCGACATCGACGCTTTCCACCTTGTCGATGTTCATCTCGATGGTGTGCAGGGCCAGCAGGCCGCGCTTGACGACGATCCGGTGATTGGTCACCGCGAACTGGGTAGTCCAGCGCATGACAAGGCGGGCCAGCAGGATTGCGACGCCGGCCAGGGCGAGCACGCCCGCGAAGGTGTAGCCGACCCTTGCTGGTCCAGGATCGAGCGACGCCGTCGCAGCCCAGATGGCGATAGCCACCGCGGCGGCCAAGGGCAGAAACGCCGGCACGAAGATCACCCAGTGCAGCCGACCGGTAACCAGGACCCTTTCCCCCGGCTGCAGTATCTTGTCGAGATAGGACACGAAAGGCCCCCCTTTCATCCGCCTCTCCGACAATCACCGTTCCGGCGGCGAAGACAAGGGCGTCGGGGCCCGGCCGCCGACGACGAGACCGCCGGCCACGAGTTTGGACCAGATGTCTTCCGCGTCGACGGCGAATTCGAACAGGCTCAGGTCAGCCGCATCGATCATGCCGTGCCTGGCCAGGGCCTCGAAGTCGATGACTTGCCGCCAATAGGTTTCGTCGACCAGGACGACCGGGATTTTCGGCGACTTGCCGGTCTGGCGCAGGGTGAGGATCTCGAACAGTTCGTCGACGGTGCCAAAGCCGCCGGGAAAGACCACCAGCGCGTTGGCGCGCATCGCCAGATGCATCTTGCGCATGGCGAAATAGTGGAAGCTGAAGGTCAGGTCCGGTGTCGTGTAGGGGTTGGGCTGCTGCTCGCTGGGCAGGGTGATGTTGAAGCCGATGCTGGGCGCGCCCGCCTCCCAGGCGCCGCGGTTCGCCGCCTCCATGATCCCCGGGCCGCCGCCGGTGGTGATGACGTTGTCGCGCGGCCTGACGTCGGGCGCGGCCAGCGCGCCGCCCCGCTGCGAGGCTATGGCCCCAAATCGCCTGGCCTGATCGTACCAGAAGGCGTCCCGCCCAGGTCCCGCTTCGCGCACCCGGGCGCTGCCGAAGACGACGATGGTCGAGCGCACGCCCCAGGCGGTCAAAGCCTCGTCCGCCTTGGCGAATTCCAGCAGAAACCGCACCCCGCGCATGGATTGGCCAAGGATGAAATCCTGGTCCAGCGCCGCGATCCGATAGGAGGGCGACGTTCGCTGGGGCTCGTTCGACGGCGGCGTTGAAGGCGTGGTGTCCATGGAGGTCAGATAGCAGGGGCGTTGCGCGAACATCATGCGGCACGGTGCACATGAGCGCCGCGGCCTTGGTTTCGGTTGCCAGCCTCGCGAACCCGTGGGAGCTTTGGATTAGCGCAGGGGGCTGATTTTAGATGACCATCGATACGGCCCTCGAGGAAATCGGCGGTCGTTACATTCTTCCCGCCGCGCCGTTGGCCGGCGCGGTGCGGTGGCGGGTTCTGCTCTACCTCGGCGTCCTGGTCATGCTGATCGGTTTCGGATCGCCTAGCGGCGGCCTGATCGGGCTGCCGCTCAGCTTCTTCTTGAAGAACAAGCTGCATCTGAAGGCGCACGAGGTGGCGATCTTCCAGCTGGCGGCCGCGGCGCCGTTGTATTTTTCATTTCTGTTCGGGTTCGCCCGCGATCGCTGGAGCCCGCTGGGGATGAGAGATCGCGGCTTCATGGTCGTCTTCGGCGGGGCGGCGGCGGCCGTGTGTCTGTTTTTCGCATTCACGCCGCCCAGCTACGGCGCCTTGCTGGTCGCGATGGTGCTGCTCAGCACCGCATTCCTGTTCGTCGTCAGCGCTTTTCGCGGCCTGACTTCGACAATCGGTCAGCAGCGCGTGATGAGCGGCCAGGTCAGCGCCGTCTGGAATATATTCGACTCCCTGCCATCCATCGTCGCGGTGCTGGCGGGCGGCCTGCTGAGCGAAGGGATCGAGGCCGTGCAGCCGGGCCAGGGCGCCCGGACCCTTTTTCTCACCGGCGCGGCGATGATGGCCATGATCGCCGTCTACGGGACCTGGAAACCGGCCAGCGTTTTCGACAACATCCACTCGGAACGCCTGACCAGCGTCAAACCGCTTGACGACTTCAAGCGTCTGCTTGCGCATCGGCCGATCTATCCGGCGCTGCTGATCGGCCTTTTGTGGGCCTTTCTGCCGGGCTTCGGCACGTCGTTTCAGTTCTTTTTCCAGAACACCCTGCATGGCCGTGACGCCCAGTGGGGGCAATGGGGGGCGATATATGCGGCCGGCTATATCCCGACCTACGCGCTCTATGGCGTGCTCTGCCGACGGTTCGCCCTGGGCAAGCTGTTGTGGTGGGGCACGATCGCGGCCCTGCCAATGATGTTTCCGCTGCTCATGATCCACACGGTCACCGGCGCCCTGATCGCGGCGGCGCCGATGGGGCTGCTGGGCGGCGTCGCCACGGCCGCCTATCTCGACCTGCTGATACGCTCGTGCCCCACGGGACTGCAGGGCACGCTGTTGATGGCGGCCGCGGGCCTGACCGCGATCGATGTGCGCTTTGGCGATGTCCTGGGGACCAGTCTCTACGATCATTTTGGCGGCTTCAGCGTCTGCGTGATCGCCATGACCATCACCAACATCCTGATCCTGCCGGTGCTTCTGTTCGTGCCAAGGACCCTGACCGACACCACCGACGGCCAGCCTCCCGCGCGAGGGTAGGCCGCCGCCACGCCGCTGCGGGTGAGCGCGCGTGCGCGCGAGGCGAACATCGGCTAGGCTAAGCAAAGGCATCCCAATCAGCAGCAAGGACGACGATGACCGCTCCAACCTTGGAAATCGAACCCCTGTCGGAGGTTTGCGGCGCGCGCATCAAAGGCGTCGATCTCAACGCTCTTTCGGACGACCAGTTCGCGGCCATGAAGGCGACGCTGGCCGCCCGTGGGGTGATCTTCATCGAGGATCAGAGCCTGACGCCCGAGCAGCACATCGCTTTCGCGCGCCGCTGGGGCGAGATCGACATCAATCGCTATTTTCCCATCGACGCGCGCTATCCGGAGATCGCCGAGGTGCGCAAGGAAAAGGACCAGACGACCAATATCGGCGGCGGCTGGCACACCGACCACAGCTATGACCGGGAGCCGGCCATGGGCTCGATTCTGCTGGCCAGGGAAACGCCGCCCAGCGGCGGGGACACCCTGTTCGCCAGCATGTACGCCGCGTACGATGGGCTGTCTGAGGGGCTGAAGCGCACGCTCGCAAGCCTGCGGGCGGTCCACTCCGCAGACCACATCTATGGGCCGGACGGCGCCTATGCCCAGACCGATCTGAAGGACATGCTCAAGGGTCAGGGCGAAAAGACCGGCGCCACGCACCCGGCGGTGATCACCCACCCCGAGAGCGGTCGCAAGGCGCTCTACGTCAATCCGGCTTTCACCCTGCGGTTCGAGGGCTGGACGCGCGAAGAGAGCCTAGCCCTCCTCACCTATCTCTATTCCCAGGCCATGCGCCCCGAGATCACCTGCAAGCTTCAGTGGCGGCCTGGGTCGCTGGCCGTCTGGGACAACCGTTCGACGTGGCATTTCGCCAAGAACGACTACCAGGGCGAGCGACGGTTGATGCACCGGATCACCGTGGCCGGGGGTCCCCTGCATTAGGAGCGCCGGCGCTCGGCGCGCAGAGCGTCCAGACCAGAGGGGTCAGGCCATCGTATAGCGGATGGGCAGGCGTTTAGGTCCGCCGACAAAGGACGCTTCGGCGCGGGTAGGCTCGCCGGCGAATTCCAGGCTGGTCAGCCGCGGCAGCATTTCCTCCCACAAGATACGCATTTCAAGCTTGGCCAGATGCTGGCCAAGGCAGAGGTGCGCGCCATAGCCAAACGCCAGATGCCGATTGGGACTTCGCCCAGGATCGAACGCGTCGGGTTCGTCGAAGACCTCCTCGTCGCGGTTGCCGGACGGATAGCAGAGCATCAGCCAGTCGCCCTTGGCGATGTCGCGCCCGCGCAAGCGTGTGTCCGCGGTGGCCGAGCGCATGAAGTGCTTCACCGGCGTCACCCAGCGGATCGACTCGTCGACGAGGCCCGGTATCAGCGACAGATCCGCCTTCACCGCCGCGAAGGCCGCCGGAAACTGGCAAAGGCCCCAGATCGCCCCCGCGGTTGACGAAGAAGTGGTGTCATGGCCGGCGGTGGCGATGATCACATAATAGCTCATCGCCTCGAAATCGTTGATCGGCGCGCCATCCACCAGGCCATTGGCGATGACGCTGGCCACGTCGCCGCGCGGATGGGCCTTTCGATCGTCGGTGATCTGTTTGAAATAGGCGAAGAAGTCCGCAATCACCGCCTGCAGGTCGCCGATGCCGTCGCTGCGTTCGCCGTCCGCCGACTGTGAGCGGTTCAGCTCGGGATCGGCGGCGCCGAACAGCTCCTGGGTCAGCTTCAGCATTCGAGGCTCGTCGGCGGCCGCTACACCCATGATCTCCATGATCACCCGCAATGGATAGGTCAGGGCGACGTCGCGGACGAAATCGCATTCTCCGCCCAGGCTGGCCATGTGATCGACGTGAGCGCGGGCGATCTGGCGAATGCGATCTTCGAGGGCGCGGATGTTCTGCGGCAGGAACCAGGCCTGGGTGAGGATGCGGTACTTGGCGTGGTCGGGAGCATCCATCTGCACCAGGGTGCGCACCAGATGCGGGCTGCCGCCGGTCAGCTTGCGGACCTGGGCGTCGCCGTCGATGGAGGTGAAGGTGGTGGCGCGAGCGCCCGAGGCGAAGAGCTCGTTCTGCCGGCTGATCTCCAGGATGTCGGCGTGCTTGGTGACCACCCAGAACGGGCTGAACCCCTCCAGGCGGGCCATGCCCAGCGGGTTGTTTTCGCGCAGCCACCGAAAGGCCGCATGCACCGGCGCGTCCTCGGCGTAGGCCTTGGGTGAGATCACCGTCTGGGCGATGTCGGCGGGTATGTCGAAGTTCGACTGCATGGTTTCGCCCCGATTGGATGGCTTAGCCGCCGAGCAAGTCGGCTCGGAAATAGAGACTATCGACCCACGTCTCGCCTACCCGTGCGGTACGTTTGGCCATACCCGTCTGCACGAATCCATTGTTCTTGAGCAGTCGGATGCAGCGCGCGTTTCGCGGATCCACGTCGGCGAGCATCTCGGCCGTCCCCTTGCCGACCTCGTGGCTGATGATCGCCCGCACGGCCTCGGTGGCGATACCTATTCCCCAGACGACGGGGGCGAAGATTAGGCCGATCTCGATATTGTTCCAAAGCCCGGCCTTGCCGACGATTTCATGGTTGTAGATGACCACGTGATCGTCGCCTTTTCCTTGTTGCGTGGCGACGATAGTCCTTTCGACGAGATACTCGGTTTCGGCCAGGGTCTGGTGAGGCGGAGTGGACCAGAATTGCATCGCTTGCGGGTGGGCGAAAATAGGATGCAAAGCCGACGCATCTTCACACCTAAAGTGGCGCAGCGTGAGCCGGGCCGTTACAATATGGTAATCTTCCCTGGTTTGGACGATCGACATCGCACCTGCGAGTTTCGATCCCCCAGCAAGTAAGCGCAACGATGAAGTTCCTGGCGCCCGGAGCGCGGGCTTCCAGCCCGCTGCTTTTTTTAAAAACGACCAAAAGGACCGGACGCGGGCAAGTGCGGGCTGGTAGCGCGCACTCCGAGTCGATGGGATCGCTAGTCTTTCACCACCATGCGCATGAAGGTGGGCAAGCTTGACGGCTGTGCGATTGGAGGCGTTTTCAGAGGAGCTCGGCTTTCCCTCAATTGGCGTCAAGAATGAACCTCGCCTACGGTCCGGAATACGATGCCTTTCGCCATCATGTGCAGGCATTTCTGGAGAGCAACCGCGAGCGCTTTCCAGGTCCGGGCGCGAGCCGCGCCGATGTGCTGGCCTGGCAGAAGCTTCTGATCTCGCACGGCTATGCGGCGCGCACCATACCCACGGCCTACGGCGGCTACGGCGCTGAGCCGGACATACTGAAGTCGCGGATCATCGCCGAGGAGTTTACCAGAGCCCGCGCGCCAGGCGGACTTGCCGGCCAGGGCGTTTCGATGCTGGTCCCGACGCTGCTCGAGGCGGGCAGCGAAGACCAGAAGGCCCGGTGGATCGCGCCGACGCTCGCCGGAGATATCGTCTGGTGTCAGGGCTATTCCGAACCGGACGCCGGCTCTGATCTGGCGGCGCTGACCACGCGCGCGGTCGAGGACGGCGACGACTTCATCATCAGCGGCCAGAAGATCTGGACCTCGACGGCGGCGCAGGCCGACATGATCTTCGCCCTTGTGCGCACCGAGCCCGATGCGGCCAAGCATGCGGGGATCAGCTATCTGATCTTTTCGATGAAGACGCCGGGGATCGAGGTTCGCCCGTTGAAGACCATGACCGGTCACGCTGAATTCAACGAGGTGTTCTTCACCGATGTGCGCGTGCCCAAAAGCCAGGTGGTCGGCGGCCGGGGTCAGGGATGGGCGGTGGCCAACACAACCCTAAAACACGAACGCGGCATGCTGGGCGATCCGAACGCCGCCGAGATGCGCCTGGCGGCGATCGTCGATCTGATGCGCGAAGAGACCGTTGGCGGCGAGCGGTTGATCGACAACCCGCTGATGCGCGACCGGCTGATGCAGCTGCAGGGTCGCGTGCTGGCGATGAAGTTCAATGCCCTGAGGCTGATCACCGCGCAGCTTTCCGGCGAAAGCGCCGGCTTGGCCGGCTTGGTGGTCAAGCTTCAAGGCTGTGAGATCAACCATCAGCTCGCCGCCCTGGCCATCGATGCGCTGGGCGAGCTCGGGGTGCTCTATGGCGAAAGTCCCCACCTGCGCGCTGGCGGGTCGTGGCAGCAGCGCTACATGTTCGACCTCGGCCTGATCATCGGCGGCGGCACGGCGCAGATCCAGAAGAACATTATCGCCGAGCGCGGTCTTGGCTTACCACGAGAGCTAAAACCGGCAGAGACCTGATTTATATGGATTTTTCTCTCTCAGACGATCAGCGTTCCATGCAGGCGAGCGTCAGCGGCACACTGCAGCGGACCGCGACCCTAGACCGCGTCCGCGCCTTCGCCGACGGCGATCAGATCGTGGGCGGGCAGGTGTGGCGATCCTTGGTCGACCTGGGCGTCGGCGGCCTGCTGATCCCGGAAAAGCACGGCGGCCTCGGCCTTGGCCTGCTGGACGCCGCGCTGGTTGGTGAGGCGCTGGGCGCGAACGTCACCCCAACGCCTTTCCTGGGCAGCGCCGTCCTGGCGCCGCTGGCGTTGATGAAAGCGGGATCGGCAGCCCAGCAGGATACTTGGCTGCCACGACTGGCCGCCGGCGAAGCCAAGGCCGCCATCGCCATTGGCGAAGCGGTCAGCGGCGCGCGCGATGGGGCGGGTGTAACCGCGCGGAACGGGCGGCTGAGTGGCAAATCCCTGTTCGTGATCGACGCCGCCCAGGCCGATCTGATCATCGTCGCCGATGGCAACGGACGTTTGCATTTGGTGGCGGGGGACACGCCGGGACTTCGCAACACGCCGCTGACGTCCATCGACCTGACCCGCCAGCTCGGCGAAATCGCCTTCGCCGATTGCCGCGCCGAGCCGCTCGACCAAAGCGATGGAGTCCTTGGCCGTCTGCGCGACGCGGCCTGGACCATGCTCGCGGCCGACATGCTGGGCGCGAGCGGCGCGATGAACGACAAGGCCGTGGCCTACGCCAAGGAGCGCAAACAGTTCGGTCGCCTGATCGGCTCATTCCAGGCGGTCAAGCATTTGTGCGCGGAAATGGCCGCCGAACTGGAGCCGTGCCGGGCCCTGGTCTGGTACGCGGCCTATGCCTTCGACGCCGCGCCTGCCGAAGCCTCGCTCACCGCCGCCCACGCCAAGGCTCATCTGTCCGAAGTCAGCCGCTTCGTCGCCCGCACGGCCACCGAGATCCACGGCGGCGTCGGCATCACCGACCTCCTTGGCCTGCATTACTGGTTCAAGCGCGTCGGCCTCGACCGCCAACTGCTCGGCGGTCCCGAGCGGGTGCGCGCCATGGCCGCCGCTATGCAGGGGTTGGGGTGAGCGAGCGGCAATACGGAAGGCCTCACAATTGACGTGGCGGCTACATCAGAACAGCTCTCTCACCAAGCGTCGATCCAGCGCAGTTTCTTGCCCGTCCGCGGCGGGGTTGGCGGTAGGGCGCGCAAGGCGCCGACGATCCAGCGGCGGGTGTCGGCCGGATCGATGACATCGTTGATGCCGAACGTGGAAGCCCGGTTCAACGCCTTGCCGGATTTGTAGGCGGCGGCCACCATCTCGTCGAAGCGCGCCTTGCGTTCGGCCGGGTCGGCGATGGCGGCCAGTTCGTTGCGGTAGCCGAGCTTGACCGAGCCTTCCAGGCCCATGCCCCCGAACTCACCGGTCGGCCAGGCCACCGTAAACATCGACGCCTCGTAGCTGCCGCCGGTCATGGCGATGGCCCCAAGCCCATAGCTCTTGCGCAGGATGACGCTGAGCAGGGGGACAGTGAGGTTCGATCCGATGATGAACAGACGCGAGCAGTGCCGCACCAGCGCGGTCTTCTCGATCTCGGGCCCGACCATCATCCCCGGCGTATCCGAAAGGCTGAGCACCGGCAGGTCGAACGCCTCACAGATCTGCAGGAACCGCGCCGCCTTGTCAGCCCCGTCGCTGTCGATCGCGCCGCCGAGCACCGCAGGGTTATTGGCGACCAGGCCCACGGGCCGCCCCTCGATGCGGATCAGGCCGGCGATCATGGTCATCCCGAACCGCGAACGGATCTCCAGGAACGAGCCTTCGTCGGCCAGGGTGCGGATCAGCGCGCGAATGTCGTAGACGCGCAGGCGGTTCTCCGGAATCGCGCCGCGCAGCAGCCGCTGATCGGCGCAGGACCAGTCGGCGAGGCTTCCCTGAAAATAGGCCAAATATTGCCTGGCGACGGCGACCGCAGCCTGCTCGTCGTCGACCAGGATATCGATGACGCCGTTGGGCTCCTGCACGCTGACCGGCCCGATCTCCTCTGGCCGAAAAACGCCGAGGCCGCCGCCCTCGATCATCGCCGGACCGCCCATGCCGATGTTGGTCCCCTTGGTGGCGATGATCACATCGCAGCATCCGAGCACCGAGGCGTTGCCGGCGAAACAGCGGCCAGAGGCGATGCCGATCGTAGGGGCCACGGCGGACATCTGGCCCCAGAGTTCGAAGCCTCGTACCGCCCCGCCGCCCTCGGTGTCGCCGGGGCGCCCCCCTCCCCCTTCGCAAAAGAAGATCGTCGGCAGGCGCCAGCGTTTCGCCTGCTCGATCAGCCGGTCCATCTTTCGATGGTTGTAGGCGCCCTGCGTGCCGGCCAGCACCGTGTAGTCGTAGGCCATGACCGCGCATCTGGCCGCCTCGTCGCCGAAGAGCGCGCTGTTGACGCGGCCAATACCGGTGATCAGCCCATCGGCGGGCGTCTGCTCGATCAGCTCCTCGACGCTGCTGCGCCGACGACGGGCCGCGATGGTCAGCGCCCCGTACTCGACCAGCGACCCTGGGTCGAGAAGCGCTTCCAGATTCTCGCGCGCCGTGCGCTGGCCTGTTTTCCGCCTGCGGGCCACGGCCGCCGGCCGCGCCTCGTCGAGCGTCCGGCGTTGGCGATCGAGCACCGCGGCCAGATCGGGGCGGACAAACTCGAGATCGATCGTCTCGCCGGCGGCACTCGCCTCCTCGCCGATGTCCGCTTCTTCGATGAACGCCATGGCGTGGCCCTCGAATACCGTATCGCCTGGCAGAGCGGCGAAGGCGCGCACGAATCCGCTGACCGGCGCTACGACGACGTGCTCCATCTTCATCGCCTCCATGATCGCCAGGGGCTCACCGGCGCGAATTACGGCGCCGACTTCGACCTCCAGACTGATCAGGGTCCCTTGGAGCGGCGCGCGCGCCGCGGTGGTTCCCTCGGGCGTCGGAGCCTCGTCACGAAGCTCAGGCGCCGCGGGCTCGTGGGAGGGCCTCGCCGCGTCGCCGCTCTTGCCATGGGCGAGGACCGCCAGAGGGTCGCCGGCATCGACCCTGGCGCCGGGACCTCGGGGCGCCGCGGACGAGGCGGACGCGGGGCGCGCAGGCTCGGCGGCGGCAAGTGCGGCGCTTTCGTCCTCGACGAAACGGGTGTGGATGGCGCCATCGGCAAAAGCGGGGTGGGCGAGGATGGCGCGCAGGAAGTTGATGTTGGTCCCGACGCCTTCGATACGGAATTCGCCAAGCGCACGGCGGGCCTTCAATGCCGCGGCGGCGAGGCCGCCCGCGCCGACGTGGACGACGAGCTTGGCCAGCAGGGAATCGAACCGGTTGCTGGTCGCGTATCCCGCATAGCCGAAGCCGTCGACCCGGACGCCGGGTCCCGTTGCCGGCTCGTAAACCGTCAGCACGCCGGCCGAGGGACGCACCGCGCCGTCCGCCGCCATGGTCTCAAGGTTGATCCGCGCCTGGACAGCGACCCCGTGCGGAACAGGAACCTCCTTCTGGGTGAGGCCGAGGTCGGCAAGCGTGCGGCCGCCAGCGATCTCGAGCTGCAGGCGGACCAGATCGAGGCCGGTGACTTCCTCGGTCACCGTGTGTTCGACCTGCAGGCGAGGGTTGGCCTCGATGAAGGCGAAGGCGGGCTCGCCGCCCGGGTCGGCGCTGACCAGGAACTCGACCGTGCCAAGGCCGCGATAGGATACGGCCTCGCCCAGGCGGACCGCCGCGCGCCAAAGGCGCTGGCGCAATGCCTTGTCGATCCCGACGGCGGGGGCCATCTCGATCAGCTTCTGGCGGTGCCGCTGAACGCTGCACTCCCGATCCCAGAGATGCGAGATCGCGCCGGACCCGTCGCCGGCGATCTGAACTTCGACGTGCCTGGCGCGCGGCAGCAGGGCCTCCACGAACAGCTTCCCGTCGCCGAAGGCCGCCGCGGCCTCCGAGGCGCAGCGCGCATAAGCGGCTTCCAGCTCTTCCAGCGATGTCGCCGGTCGCATGCCGCGGCCGCCGCCTCCGGCCAGCGCCTTGATCATCACCGCGGCGCCGGGGCCGAGGCTGGCGAAGAAGGTGCGCGCCTCCTCCAGGCTGGTCTGGCCGCTCGTCCCGGCGAGCACGGGGATATCGAGCGAGCGCGCCAGGGCCAGGGCCCGGGTCTTGTCGCCAAACAGCGTAAGGCTCTCGGGCGCCGGCCCGACGAAGGTCAGTCCGGCAGCCTGACAGGTGGCCGCGAAGGCGGCGTTCTCGGCCAGGAAGCCATAGCCAGGATGGACGCCATCGCACCGCGCCCGGCCTGCCTGCGCGATGATCTGCTCGCCATCGAGGTACGCAGCGGGCCCGGTTCCGTTGAGCGCGATCGCCTCATCGGCCGCGCGGACGTGAAGGCTGGCCGCATCGTCCTTGGAGAAGACAGCCACCGAGGCGATGTTCATCTCCGCCGCCGTGCGGGCGATGCGGATGGCGATCTCGCCGCGATTGGCGATCAGCAACCTTTTCACTCGCCTCTCCCTTCGGGCGCATCGGATGATGGGCTTGCCAGTTTTGCCAATGTGCCTGGGCGCGCAGGTCAGCGCCAGCCACGTGGTTCGGCCAGGATCGCGCGCCGGGCAAATCCAATCGCGCCGTTCGGCCGGCCCCTTTTTCGCCGCGGGCCGAAACATTGGCAAAGGTTAATCGGCGGGTCACGCGGCGGACATCGCCGCCGGCTTAGCTTCCGTGCACGGCGGGGCGGCATTAGAAGGAACAGCACATGACCCGACCCGCGATTTCCCTGGCCGTCCTGGCCGGCGCCGCACTCGTGGCGAGCACGGTTGCAGCCGCGCCGGCGCCCGCCACTTACGCCGGCCGCCAATTTGCCCCGATGGCCAGGATCACCATGGCTCAGGCGCGCGCGACGGCCCTGAGAGCCCGGCCGGGCATGATTACCGATCAGGAACTCGAGAAGGAAGCCGGCGGCAGCGGCCTGCGTTACTCCTTCGACGTCAAGCGCAACGGCAAGACCTTCGAGGTCGGCGTCGACGCCAAGACCGGAGCGGTACTCGAGAACGGCGCCGAAGGCGCGCACCCGGATTAATGCGCTGGGCGTCCGCGTCTTCGGCGACCGATGGCGCGGGCGCCCGTCCGTATCTGCCGCCGCCGACGTCGCGAGGGCTCGACCGATGAAACTGCTGCTCGTTGAAGACGATGGTGAGGCGGCGGCCCATCTGAAGCGCGCGCTGGGCGAAGCGGGCCATACCGTCGACGTGGCCAGGTCTGGTCGCGATGGACTGCTGCTTGCGGCGGGTGAGCCTTATGACGTGATCGTTCTTGACCGTATGTTGCCCGAGCTGGATGGGCTGGCCATCCTGCGCACCATCCGCGCGTCCAAGGTCGAAACGCCGGTCCTGCTGTTGACCGCGATGGGCGGAATCGACGACCGGGTGGAGGGCCTCGAGGCCGGTGGAGACGACTATCTGGTCAAACCCTTCGCTTTCGCTGAGTTGCTGGCGCGCGTGAATGCGCTCGCCCGGCGGCCGCCGCCATCCACCGTGACCACGAATCTCCGCGTGGCGGACCTGGAGATGGATCTGCTCGCCCGCACCGTCACCCGTTCGGGTGAACCGATCGAGCTCCAGCCGCGGGAATTCCATCTCCTGGAATACCTGATGCGGCACGCCGGCCGCGTGGTCACCCGCACCATGATGCTTGAAAGCGTCTGGGATTTCCATTTCGACCCCAAGACCAACATCGTCGAAAGCCACATCAGCCGCCTGCGCGGCAAGCTGAACCGGGACCATGGCGTTGAGCTGATCCACACCGTCCGCGGAGCCGGCTATCGCATGACCGGACCCTGAAGCGCCGGTGTTTCGCTCCGCCAGCCTGCGCCTCGCGGCGCTGTACACGGCCGCCTTCGCGATATCCGTTGTCCTGCTCGGCGCGATCACGCTTTTCACCACGCGCGCGGCTCTGACAAGCCAGTTCAATAGCCGCATACGCTCCGATTCCGCCGCCCTGGTCGCCGAATACCGGATCGAGGGGCTGAGCGGCGTCGTGCAGGCCGTGCGCGAACGCGACGCCACGCCAGGGGCGCTGGACTATGGCTTGACCTCGCCGGCCGGGGCGGCCATCGCCGGCCGGCTGGCCGGCATCCGCACCCAGCCTGGCTGGTCGGTGCTCAATTCGAGCCAACCGCGCGAAGACGCCGAGCGCCTCAGCGTCTATTCGACCGTGCTGCCGGGCGGCTACAGATTGCTGGTCGGCGACGAGCACGGGAGCATCGATGCCCTCGACGGCGTGCTGCTTCAGAGGTTCGTCCTGGCGTTTCTGGGCGTCGTCCTTATCGGCATCGTCGGCGGCATCGCCCTGAGCCGGGGCGTCAACCGCAAGATCGCCGCGATCGCGGGCACCGCGGAAGCCATCATCGACGGCGACTTGCATCGCCGCGTTCCCATTGAGGGCTCCGGCGACGACCTCGATCGACTGGCGGCCACCCTCAACCGCATGCTCGACCGGATCGGGACTCTGATGGAGAGTCTGCGCCAGGTGTCCACCGACATCGCCCACGATCTGCGCACGCCGTTGACGCGGCTGAAAGGCAGGCTCGAGGCCCTGGCCGGGTCGCCGCGCGTCGGTCGGGCGGAAACGCTCGAGAGCGCAATGGCCGACCTGGACAACATTCTGGGCACGTTCGCAGCTCTTCTGCGGATATCACAGATCGAAAGCGGCGCGCGGCGTGCCGCTTTCCGCTCCACTGACCTGACGCAACTGGCCAGAACGGTCGTCGAGGCGTTCGCACCATCGGCCGAGGACGCCGGCGCGGAACTGCGCCTCGATGCGGGCCGCCCTCTCTTCGTCGATGGCGATCCTGCATTGCTCACCCAGATGCTGGTCAACCTGGTGGAAAACAGTCTGCGTCACGCGGGGTCTGGCGCGGCCATTGTGGTGCGCTGCGCGCTGGTCGCCGATGCGTGGGTGATTTCGGTGATCGACAACGGGCCAGGCGTGCCGCCGGCGGAACGCGAGCGCCTGTTCGATCGCTTCTACCGTCTCCAGTCGAGCCGTTCGACTCCGGGCAGCGGACTTGGCCTGGCTCTCGTCGCCGCAGTGGCCAGGTTACACGGCGCCAAAGTCAGCCTGCACGATGCCCGCCCAGGCCTCGAGGCCCGTGTGGCCTTTCCGGACTCTTCAAAGCCCAGGCCGGAACATTGACATTCGACAATGTCGGAGCCATCGGCCGGTGAAGCAGCGGCCTCTAAATCGCTCGCGGAGCGGACCCATACCGGGAGCTAGAGCCATGCAACCCGGCAAGGTGGTCGGCGGCGCCCTATCGTGCGGGCTGGCGCTTTGGCTCTGCGCCTGCATCGGCTACAGCCCGCGGCCGCTGGCGAGCGGCCCCGCTCTCGCCTCCGATGTTTCCCGACTGGGCGTCGACGTCTCGCGCCTTCGCCTCCGGGCCCTGAAGGCGCATCGTTTCGATCCTGCCGATGGACTGGATCCCACCGAGGTCGCGGTGCTCGCGGTTCTCAACAGCCCCGATCTGGCGGCCAAGCGCGCGGCCTCGAAAGTCGCCGCCGCGCAGGCTTTTTCCGCCGGGCTGCTGCCCGATCCGCAGATCGCGCTCAGCGCTGACTTTCCGGTCAATCCCAAGGGTCTGGTCACCGCCTATGGGATAACGCCGACCATCGATCTGATGGCCCTGGTCACCCGTTCGACGGCCCTGACAGCCGCGCGGGCGTCGGAGAAGCAGGTCGATCTCGATCTGTTGTGGAGTGAGTGGAGCATCGCCCAGCAGGCCAGGCAGCTGGCCGTGACGGCGCTCGGCGACGAGGCGAAGAGCGCTGTGCTGAAGGTCATCGACGATGGTCTAACTAGGCGCTATCGCCAGTCGAGCCTCGCCTATCAGCGTCACGACGAGACCGCCCAGGTAAACAGCGTCGATCTGGCTGCGAAACTGGACGCAGACGCGCAACTCGCCCTGGCGCTGCACGATGCGCTCAAGGCTCGCGGCGATCTGAACGCCCTGATCGGCTTGGCGCCGGGCGTGAGGCTGGACCTCGTCGCCGGCGCGCCGCCCGTCCATCTTCAGCCGTCGGAACTGGACGCCGCCCTGGTCTCGCTGCCGTTGCGACGGCCCGATCTGCTGGCCCTGAGGGCCGGCTACGAGGCGCAGAGCGCCAACCTTCGTAAGGCGATCATCAGCCAGTTCCCGTTGATCAATCTTGGGTTCAGCCGCCAGCGCGACACCGGCGCCATTCTGACCAACGGCGTCGCGGCGACCGTCGTCATTCCCATTTTCAATCGCGGACGCGGGGTGATCGCCGTCCAGTCGGCAAGCCGCGAGCAGCTGGCGCGGGAATATCAGGCGCGCCTCGACCAGACCGTCGCCGATGTCGCCATCGCGCGCCGGGACCTGGCGGCCGACCAGGTGAATCTTGCCCGTCTCGAACCAGACGTCCCCCGGCTGGTGTCGATGACCGACAGCGCCGAGGCGGCCTATCTGCGCGGAGATCTGGACAGCGCCGCGTCGTTGGCGCTGGAGGAGTCGTCGTTGAGGGAGCAGGCGGCCCTCCTCGACCTGCGCCTGGCGCTCGCGCTCGCCGACATCAGCCTGGAGACCGTCCTCTTCCTGCCCTCCGATGAAAGCGCGCGCCCATGAGACGGCTGAAACCCTGGCAGACCGCCACCTTGGCCGCGGTGGTGCTGGTCATCGCCGTCGTCGCCTGGCGCGGCCTCGGTACGGCCAAGGCGCCGCCGGAACCGCCGGCGCCCAGCGCCCTGGTCTCCCTGGCTCCGATCCGTCAGGCGACCATCGAGGACAGCGTCAGCGCCTATGGCGTGATCGCCGGTTCGGCGGCCGCCAGTCGTACGGTGTCCACGCCCAGGGCGGTGATCGTTCGCGCGGTGCTGGTCGGGCCGGGCCAGCCGGTCGCCGCGGGCGCGCCCCTGGTGTTGGTCGAGAACACGCCGGCCACTCAACTGATGTTCCGACAGGCGGCGGACGCGGAGGCCTTCGCGGCCAAGGATCTGGCGCGGGTGCAGCGCCTTTACGACCAGCACCTTGCGGCCAACGACCAGCTCACCGCGGCGCAGAAAACCGTGGCCGACGCCAAGGCAGCCGTCGCCGCCCAGGTCGCCGCGGGGGCCGGAAAGACCAGCCAGACCCTTACCGCGCCGGTCGCCGGCATTGTCGGCGCGACGCAAGCCGCCGTCGGGGAGGCGATGGCGGCGGACGCCCCGCTGGTCAGCGTCATCGCCAACGGCGGCCTCGTCGCCCAGCTCGGCGTCGAGCCGAGCGGGGCCAGGAAAATCGCCCGCAACGACACGGTGACACTCGTGGCCGCCCTCGACGCCAGTCGCGCGATCGCGAGCCGCGTGGCGATCATCGGTCAGGCGGTCGACCCCACCAGCCGCCTGGTCAGCGTCACCGCGCCCGCCTCGGGCGGCGACTTCGCCCTCGGCTCTACCGTTCAGGCGAAGATTGTCGTCGCCAGCCATCCCGGCCTGCTCGCCCCGCGTCGGGCGATCGTCTTCGATGAGAACGGATCGCACCTGTACGTGGTGCGGCGCGGCAAGGCCCGGGAGGTCGCGGTCACGCCCGGGGAGCAGCAGGGCGATGACGTCGAAGTCTTGGGCGCGGTCACCGCCGGCGATGTCGTGGCCGTCGACGGCGCCTACCAACTGCAGGACGGCATGGCGGTGCGGACCGCCAGGCCATGACGGCGGCCGACATCTTCGTCCGTCATCGGCGCTCGCTGCTGGCCTTGCTGGCGATCGCCATTTTCGGCGGCGTCATGGCCGGATTCAGCCTCCCCGTCGGCCTGTTCCCCAACATCGCCTTTCCCAGGATTTCGGTGACCATCGAAGCCGGAGACCGGCCCATAGACCAGATGGCGGCCACGATCACCCGCCCGCTCGAACAGGCGGTGCGCGCGGTGCCGGCGGTAACCTCGCTCCGCTCGACAACCAGCCGCGGCGAAGCCGAACTGAAGGTCAATTTCGCCTGGAACAGCGACATGAACCTGGCGCTTCAGCGGACCGAAGCGGCCCTGTCGCGCGCCGCGACGAGCCTGCCGCCCGGCGTAACCTTCACCGTTCGCCGGATGGACCCCACGGTCGATCCGGTCGCCGCCTACAGCCTGACATCCAGCAGGATCGGACCGGTCGCCCTGCGCCGCTACGCCGATATAACGCTGACCCCGCTGCTCACCGCCATCCACGGGGTCGCGCGGGTAGACGCCATCGGCGGCGGCCAAGGGGAGTATCAGGTCATCGCCGACCCGGCGCAGCTGCGCGCCTACGACCTGACCTTGGCCGACATTTCCCAGGCGCTGGCCGGGGCCAATGTGCTCATGGCCGCCGGCAAGATCGAGGACCGCGGCAAGCTCTATCTGACCTTGACCGACAGCGCCCTGACCTCCGCCGCCGATCTCGAATCGGTGGTTATCAAGGGCAGCGGCGGCGGGATCGTGCGATTAGGCGACGTCGCCAAGGTCGACCTGACGAGCGCGCCGCAGTTCGTGCGGGTAACGGCCGATGGCCGCCCTTCGGTAAGCGTCCAGGTTTATCAACAGCCGAGCGGCGACACGGTGCGCATCGTGCGGGATGTGGCCGCGGTATTGGCCAAGGCGCGGCTGAGCGCGCCGCCCGGCCTGAAGGTCTCCAACTGGTACGACCAGAGCCAGCTGATCAAGTCCTCCGCCCAGGGTCTGGCCGAGGCCATCGCCATCGGCGCGGTTCTGGCCGCCCTGGTGCTCCTGGTCTTCCTACGCAATGTGCAGATCACTCTGGTGGCCGTCATCGTCGTCCCGGCCGTCCTGGCGGTGACCACCTTGGCGCTGAAGCTGCTGGGCCAGAGCTTCAACATCATGACGCTCGGCGGGATGGCGGCGGCCATCGGGCTGATCATCGACGACGCCATCGTGATGATCGAGCATATGGAGCGACGGCTGGTCGAGAACCCAGCCGACCGTCTGGGCGCCATGCGCGCGGCGGCGAGGGAGTTCCTGCGCCCGCTTTCGGGTTCGTCGGCGGCGACGATCCTGATCTTTTTGCCGCTGGCCTTTCTGACCGGGGTGACCGGCGCCTTCTTCAAGGCTCTCGCCTTGACCATGGCCATCGCCTTGGTGGCCTCGTTCCTGCTGGCCTGGCTGGTGGTCCCTATCCTGATGGAGCGGCTCTATCGCGATGCGGCGCCAAGGCAGCGCCGATCATCGCGATTGATACCGCGATATCGTGCGCTGCTGGAGCGCGCCACCGCCAGACCCTGGTTCACGGTGATCGCCCTCGCGGCCCTGGCGATGGGCGGCGGCTTCGCGTTCATGACGCTGCCCAGCGGCTTCATGCCCAAGATCGACGAAGGCGGCTTCATCCTTGACTACATCACCCCGCCCGGCACATCGCTCGACGAGAGCGACCGGCTGGTCAGGCAGATCGAAGCCATCGTCGGGGCGACGCCCGAGGTGCGCACCTATTCGCGGCGAACCGGGGCGCAGTTGGGGGGCGGCCTCACCGAACCCAACACCGGCGACTTCTTCATCAGGCTGAAACGCCCGCCACGCCGCGGCATTGAAGCGGTGATGACCGACATCAGCGATCGCGTCGCGGCCAAGGTCCCAGGCGTGGATATCGACACCGCTCAGCTGATGGAGGACCTGATCGGCGATCTCACCTCGGTTCCCCAGCCGATCGAGGTCAAGCTCTATTCGGAGGATCCAAAGCTGCTGCAGGACACGGCCGCCCAGGTCGCCAAGCGCCTCGAGGGCGTGCGGGGCCTGACGGCCGTCCGCGATGGCGTCATCGTAGCCGGCGATGCGCTGGATATCCACGTAGACTTGGCCAAGGCGGCGATAGAGGGGATTGCGCCGACCGAAGCGTCCAAACAGATCGCCGCCATGCTCAGCGGCGATATCGCCACCCAGGTGCAGACGGGGGCCCTGCTCAGCGATGTGCGCGTGTGGATCCCACCCGCGGCAAGGGACCGCGTTTCCAGCATCGCCGAGCTGCCGCTGAAGGCCGCCGACGGGCACATCTTCAGCCTCTCGCAGATCGCCACCGTCGCGCCGCTGACCGGTCAGACGGAGGTCGAGCGCGACGGCGGCCGCCGCATGGATGCAATCACCGCCCGGGTCGAAGGTCGCGACATGGGGTCGGCCGCCAAGGACGTGCAGGGAATTCTCGCTGCGGGGGAGATACTGCCGGCTGGGGTCACCTATCAGATGGGCGGCCTCTACGCCGAGCAGCAGACCGCCTTTCGGGGCCTGGCCACGGTGTTCGTCGCCGCCCTGGCCATCGTCACCGTGCTTCTGCTGTTGCTCTACGAAAATTTCCGCATCGTCGCCTCGATCATCGCCATGCCGCTCCTGGCCGCGTGCGCGGTCGGCCTTGGCCTATGGATCACCGGCATCGAGCTGAACATCATGGCCCTGATGGGCGTGACCATGATCGTCGGCATCGTCACCGAGGTGGCGATCTTCTACTTCACCGAGTACGATTCCCTGATCGCCGAGGGCGCGCCCCCGGCGCGGGCGCTGATCGACGCCGGCGCCAACCGGCTGCGCCCCATAGCCATGACCACCCTGGCAGCGATCCTGGCCCTGACCCCGCTGGCGCTGGGCGCCTCGATGCAGAAGCCGCTGGCGGTGGCGATCATCGCCGGCCTGATCGCCCAGGGACCGCTGGTGCTGCTTGCCATGCCGGCCCTCTTCCGCCTGATCGGCGGCCTGGGGAATTCGCCAGATGCCACTGGAGGGACAGCGTGGCAGACAGCTTCAAGCATTCCTGCTTCAGCATAGCCATACGGACGAGCCCGAGGTTGGAGCACTCGAAACGCTTCTCTTCACTTCGGCGGATCCCGAACAGGGCTCCGAATCCGGGTTAACACGCCGGCGCCTGTAGGATGGCGGCGAGATAGTCGGGGTTCCAGCCGGCGATTTTTCTGCGGCGTTTGATTGGCGTTTTGCGGGGCGCCCTGGGTTTGGCGGTCTTTCGCCGCAGGCC
>DATCCB010000022.1:0-9641 GCA_036511515.1 Caulobacteraceae bacterium
CCTGCGGCGAAAGACCGCCAAACCCAGGGCGCCCCGCAAAACGCCAATCAAACGCCGCAGAAAAATCGCCGGCTGGAACCCCGACTATCTCGCCGCCATCCTACAGGCGCCGGCGTGTTAACCCGGATTCGGAGCCCTGCGCCCCCCGCGACCGGCCCGCGGCGACGTTTACCGCCTCAATCCTTAGGGACAATGACCACTTTGCCGATCACCTTTCGGTCGGCGAGCAGGTCGAAGGCCTCGCGCCAGGCGCTGAGCGGGAGCTCTGCATGGACGCGCGGCTTGATCAGGCCGTCGTTGGCCATGGCCCATACGGCGTCGACATTCTCGCGGCCTTCGGCGGGGAGCCGGCGGCCGTATTCGCCCGCGCGCACGCCGATGACGGAAAATCCTTTGATCAGCGGCATGTTGGCGCCGATGGTCGGGATGCGGCCCGAGGCGAACCCGACGACCATCAAACGGCCGTTGAACGCGATTGAGCGGACGCTCTCATCGAAGACATCGCCGCCGACCGGGTCGACGATCACGTCCGCCCCCTGACCGCCGGTGATCGCCTTGACCGCTTCGCGAAAGCCGCCGGAGACGTTGACACACGCGTCCGGGGCGTAGTCCGTGGCGACGACCGCCAGCTTTTCGTCGGAGGCCGAGGCGGCGATGACTCTCGCGCCAAGGCGCAGGGCCAGGTCGACGCAGGCCAGGCCAACCCCGCCGGCGGCGCCGTGGACAAGCACCCAGTCGCCGCGCTTGAGCTGGGCTCGGCGCACCAGGGTCACATAGGCGGTCAGATAGGCCGCGCCATAGGCCGCCGCCTGGGCATCCGACAGTCCGGCCGGCTTGGCGCGCAGGCTGCCCTCGGCGCAGATCGCCCATTGCGAGAATCCGCCGATGCGCGCTCCGCCGACGACCACGTCGCCGATCTTCCAGCGCTGGACGCCGGCGCCCAGGTCTTCGACCGCGCCGCAGATCTCCAGGCCGGGGATGAAGGGCAGCGGCGGCTTGTGCTGATAGTCGCCACGCGTCATCAACAGGTCGGGGAAATTGACTGCCGCCGCCAGCACCCTGACGCGAACCTCCCCAGGTCCCGGTCCGGGGATTTCGACCTCCCTTAGTTCACAGCCGGCGTAGTCGGCGGCCAGGCGCTCGACCATCAGCGCACGCACGCTCAAGCGGCCTTCGGCTTCAAGGCGCCAGGCGCGGCAGGGCGGTGAGCCCGCCCAGGATCAGACGCACGACGAACTCGGTCGCCGATTCAACGTCGATCGGATTTCGCTCCAGCATCCGGTCGCCGATTTCCCGCGCGACAGTGATGCAGCTGGCGGCCAGATAGTCGAGGTCGACCTTCGGCGCGAGGCCGCGGTCCATCACGTCGGCGAAAACCGTGCGGACCTCGGCGAACACGGCCAAGATCTCGGGCGTGTTGCGGGCATGGGGCATCGGCTCCTCGCCCGACGGCCCTCGGGGCCAGGTCTCCCGCTCGGCGGCGAGAAAATCGAAATAGGCGCGCACCCCGGCGCGCAGATAGGATTCGAAATCGCTGGCCTTGGCCGATTGCGCCTCGAGGATTGGGCGGAAGCGCCGGGCGCCGTCGTCGGCCAGGGCGTCGAACACCTCCTCGCGGGAGCGGTAGTAGTTGTAAAAGGCGCCGACCGACAGACCGCTACGACGGACGATATCGCGCACCGTCGCGGCCTCGAAGCCCAGCTCCCCGAACACTTCCCTGGCCGCGGCCAGAATCGCTTGGCGATTGGCCAGCTTGGTCTGCTCGCGCTTGCCGGGTGATAGGAAGACGACTTCGGACATAAGGGCTCAGGCTGACAGACGGGCGGTGAGAATCGGGCGCCCGGCCGTGGAAGTCCAGTGGACTTGCGGCCTCAGACCGTGCGCTTGGCGCGGTCTTCGTCGTTGGCGCCTTTGATCATCGCGCGCGCGTCGGCCCATTGCTTGTCGTCCCAGTCGCGCAGCCTGGCGAAGCCGCCGCCGCCCGCATTCCAGGCTCCGCCATCGATGGCCACGGTCTGGCCGTTGACGTAGGCGGAGAGCGGATGAAGCAGGTAGACCGCCAGATTGGCCAGCTCGCGCATGTCGCCGACGCGGCCCATGGGATTGCCCGACATCTCGCGGCTGGCGCCCGCCTCCTGACCGGGGCTGAGGCGCGCCCAGGCGCCCTCGGTCGGAAATGGTCCCGGCGCGATGGCGTTGAGGCGGATGCCTTTGGGCCCCCACTCGACGGCCAGCGACTGGGTCATCACGTTCAGGCCGGCCTTCGACATCGCCGACGGCACGGTGAAGGGGCCCCCGCTCCACACCCAGGTGGTCAGGATGGAGATCACCGAGGCCTTTTTCCCTTCCGCGATCCACCGCTTGCCGCAATCGAGGGTGACGAAGAACGAGCCGCGAAAGACGATATTGGCGATGGCGTCAAAGGCGCGCGGCGAGAGATCCTCGGTGCGGCTGATGAAGTTGCCCGCGGCATTGTTGACCAGGCCGGTGAGGGCGCCGCCGTCCGACCAGATGGTGTCGAGCATGTCGCCGATCGCCTCGGGCACGCGGATATCGCAGGCGAGGCCCACGGCCTTGCCGCCATGCGCATCCATCAGCTCCCGGGCCGTCGCCTCGACCACCCCGCCCCGACGCCCGCAGATGTAGACCTCCGCGCCCAGCATCAGGCAGGCTTCGGCCATGACCTTGCCAAGGCCGGTGCCGCCGCCGGTGATCAGGATGCGCTCGCCGCGCAGGAGGCCAGGTTTGAACATCAGGTCGTCAGGAGTCATTCCGTCCTCGTTGGCGTCTGGCCCGCCCAGTTTGTTCCATCTCATTGGCGAGGAAACGCGCCGATCGCAAGACGCCTCAGCGCGCCTTGCGGCCCACTCTTTCGATCAGGCCCATCGCCGCGGCGGGGGCCCTGACCTTGCCGCCGCTGATGAAGAAACAGAATACTTCCCGCGCCAGGCCATCGCCCGCCCCGGCCGCATCAACCAGCGCCAGGCCCGTGGGGACGGCGCCGCGGGCATAGGCCTTCAGCCGCCGCGCCCAGCGATCGAGCTCCGCGGGCGCATAGCCGGTCGGGATCTCGTCGGCGCCCATCTGCAGCCGCGCATAGACGAAGTCGGCGGTCGCATCGCCGATCAGCGGATAAGCGTCGTTGTGCGAGCAGCAGATGGCGACGCCGCGCTCGCGGCACAGGGAGACAAATTCCGGGACGCGAAAGCTGGCGTTCTTCACCTCGACGCAATGGCGCAGACGGACCCCGCCCCAGGTTTGCGGCAGCAGTCGCAGGAAGGCGGCGAAATCGGCGGCGTCGTAGGTCTTGGTTTGCATGAACTGCCACAGGATCGGGCCGAGTTTGGGACCCAGTTCGACGATCCCTTGGCTCAGGAACCGCGTGATCGGCTCCTTCGCATCGGCGAGCACGCGGCGGTTGGTGCAGAACCGCGAAGCCTTGATGGCGAAGACGAAGTCGTCCGGCGTCTGCGCCGCCCATTTGGCGAAGGTCGCCGGGTTCTGCATCGCGTAATAGGTCGAGTTGACCTCGATGGCGGTCAACCGCCCGCTGGCGTAGGCGAGTTCGTCGGCATGGCGCGTTTTCCGTGGGTAAAAAACGCCCCGCCATGGCGCGAAGGTCCAGCCGCCTACCCCCGCGCGTATGGGGCCTGCCATCTTAAGCTACTCCCGCGACGATATTGATTATCGCCAGCCGCGCTAAAATCAGTCCACACTATAGGCTGCTCGAGGCGTCAGTGGGGGCGACTCGAGACATCGCCACGGGAATTTGAAAAAAGTTCGATGAGACGACTGGCGCTCACTGTCGCGCTGATTGCGCCCCTCTGCGCCTGCGCTGGCGTGGGCCATCGGCCCGCGGACGTGAGGTTGCCGAGGGCCTATGAGGCGCCGCCGGGGCCCCAGGCCCTGACGACAGTCGAACTCGATCATTGGTGGTTGCTGTTTGGCGACAGTGACCTGAACGGCCTGGAAGACCAGGCTTTTCGCACCGCTCCCGACGCCCGCACCGCCGCCGCCCGCGTGCTGGAGGCGAAGGCCACCCGCGACAGCCAGACCGCCCAGACCCTGCCGACCGGCGATATCGCCGGCAAGGTCAGCCGCGAGAACGCCACCAACCTCGGCGGTGCATCCAACCAGCTGTTTCCCGTCGGCGGGACCACCGACAGCCAGACGCTCAACTTCAACGTTTCCTGGGAACTGGACCTGTTCGGTCGCCTGGCGGTGGCGCGAAAAGTCGCCAACGCCGATCTGGCCGCGGCGCGTTTCGACATCGAAGGCGCGCGGGCGAGCCTCGCCGCCGGCGTCGCCGACAATTATTTCCAGGCCAGGGGCTTGGCCATCCAGCTGCGGGACGCCCGCGAAAGCGTGCGCATCGAGACTAAGCTGGAGGCCGTCGCCCAGCAGAAGGCCGCTCTTGGCCTCGGCGCCTTGACCGACGCCGACCGCATCGCCGGCGACCTTGCCCAGGCCAGGGCGCAGGTCGTCGAACTGGAGGGTCAGCTTCACGCCGCGCAAAGACAGCTTCTGATCCTCATCGGCCTTGGGACCGAGCCGACGACCAGCCTGCCGCTCGGGCCTGAGGCCCGCGATGCGCCGCCGGTCCCCCTGGCCACGCCTGGAGACCTGCTCGCCCGCCGGCCCGACGTGCGCGAGGCCGAGGCGCACCTGCGCGCCCAGGCCGGCACGGGACGGCTGCGGCATCTGGCGATCTTTCCGACCTTCACCCTTTTGCCGGGCCTCGGTCTTTCGCGAACGGTATCGCCGGGGGTCTCGTTCATTCCGCCGGCGACCCTGATCCCCGCCCAGCAGACGACCAGCCTCGGCTTCTGGTCGCTGGGGGTCGGGGTCAGCGTGCCCGTGCTCGACATTCCCCGCCTGCTCTACGACGCCAAAGCCGAGGACGCGCGCACCGAACAGGCGGTGATCGCCTATGAGAAAACCGTCCAGACCGCCTATGGCGAGGCGGAGAACGCCATGACCAACCTGGCCGCCGAGGAGCGGGCGGTAACCACGCTGGAAGACGGTGAAGCGCGCGCCAAGCGGGCCTCGGACGGCGCCGCCAAGCTCTATGCCATGGGTCTCACCGACATCACCACCGCCCTGTCGGCGGAGCAGGCCTGGCGCGCCACCCGCGCGGCCCTCACCGCGGAGCGCGTGCAGGCGTTGCGACAGGCGGTGGCGACGTATAAGGCGCTCGGTGGCGGATGGGCCTACGCGGCCTTGGCAGCCAAGCCTCGATGAGAACCGCCGCCATGTCATTTATCCGGTCCCTTTCCGCGGTCCTCCTGAGCCTGGCCCTCGCCGCCGGGCTTTGCGCCTGTCAACAGAAGCCGGCCGAAGGCGCCAAGGCGCAGGCGCGTGCGGTCAGCGTCGTCGATGTCGAACCGCGCGAAATCGAAGGCGGCCTGATCGCCTCTGGCCAGCTGGTTCCCCGCGAGGACGTGGCCATCTTTCCGCAGATTTCAGGCTATCGGGTCGCCAGGGTGCTGGTCGATGTCGGCGCCTGGGTGAAGGCCGGCCAACCGATGGCCCAGCTCGACGACACGCTGCTGCGCGCGCAGATGGCCCAGCAGACCGCGCTGGCGGCGCAACAGGCCGTCCTGGCCGACCAGGCCCAGACCCAGGCCGCCCGGGTCAAGGGGCTGGATGGCGAAGGCCTGCTCTCGCAGGAGCAGATCGACACCCGGCGGTTCGCGGCTCGCTCGGCCAGGGCGCAGGCCAACGCGCAGCAGGCCGCCGCCCAGGATCTGCGGACCCGCGATGGGCTGATGATTGTCCGCGCCCCCTGTTCGGGCCTGGTCATCGAGCGGAATGTCCGCATCGGCGACGAGGGCGGCGCGGGCACGACCCCCTGGTACCGGATCGCCCGCGACGGCCAGGTCGAGCTGGCCGCGGACGTCGGCGAGGATGCCCTGGCGAAGCTTCGGCCCGGCGGCTCGGCCAGGGTCACGCTCGCCGACGGAACCCAGGCGATCGGCATCGTGCGCCTCGTCGGCCCTGCCCTGGACGCCAGCACCAAACTTGGCAAGGTGCGCATCAGCCTGCCGGTGCGCAGCGATATTCGCGCCGGCGGTTTCGCCGAGGCGACGTTTCTCGGCGCAGCGCGATCCGCCCTTGCGGTCCCGGAGACCGCCGTGCGCTATGACGCCAACGGGGCTTCGGTGATGCTGGTCGACGCCAACGACAGGGTCAGCCGCGCGCCGGTGACCACCGGCCAGAGGGGCGGCGGCTATGTGGAACTGATCACCGGTCCCCCCGATGGCTCGCGGGTGGTCGAGAAGGCCGCCGCGATGCTGGTGCCGGGCGACTACGTGCATCCGGTTCCGGCGTCATGAGCGACGAGCCTCGCTTCGCCCCGTCCGCCTGGGCGATCCGCAACCCGATACCGATCGTGGTGCTGTTTATCGCCGCGGTGCTGGCGGGGCTGGTCTCGTATACCGGCCTGGCGATCAAGAACTATCCGAACATCGAGTTTCCGGCGGTGATCGTCTCGGTGACCCGCAGCGGCGCGGCGCCCGACGAGATGGAAAGCCAGGTCGCCCGGCCGGTCGAAAACGCCCTGGCGGGCCTTTCCAACGTCGATTCCATCGCCTCGACGGTGAGCGAAGGCTCGTCGAGCACGCTGATCCAGTTCCAGCTCGGCCAGAACCTGCAGAAGGCGACCGACGACGTCCGCTCGAAGATCGATCAGATTCGCAACGACCTGCCGCGCGATGTCGATCCGCCCATCACCCAGCGGATCGAGATCGACGAACAGCCCATCGTCACCTATGCGGTCTCCGATCCGGCGATGTCGGAAACCGACCTTTCCTGGTTCATCGACAACACCATTTCGCGGCGCTTGCAGGCCAGTCCCGGCGTCGCGCGCATCGACCGGCTTGGCGGCGTCGACCGCGAAATCAACGTCCTGGTCGATCCCGATCGCCTCGCGGCGCGCGGGCTTACCGCGGCCCAGGTCAGCGACGCCCTGACCCTCGCCAACGTCGATGTTCCGGGCGGCCGCACGATGATCGGCGGTCGCGAACAGACCCTTCGCGTGCTGGGCGCCGCGGTCACCGTCGACCAGATTCGCAACCTCTCCATTCCCACGGCCGGCGGATCGTTTGTCCGGCTGTCCGACGTCGCCGACGTCGGTGACGGCTCGGCCGAGGTGCGCGGCTTCGCCTTGCTCAACGGCAGGCCCGTGGTCGGTTTCGAGGTCAGCAAGACCAAGGACGCCAGCGAGGTTTCGACCGAGGACGGCGTCGACGCCACCATCGCCACCCTGCAAAAGACCAATCCCGGGCTTTCGATCCACAAGATTGTCTCCCAGGTCGATCGCACGCGGGCGAGTTTCTCGGCCACGCTGCACACGCTCCTGGAGGGCATGGCGCTGGCGGCGCTGGTGGTCTGGCTGTTCCTGCGCGACTGGCGGGCGACGGCGGTGACGGCGGTGGCAATGCCGGCCTCGCTGATCCCGACGTTCGCCTTCATGAAGCTGGTCAATTTTAGCCTCAACACCGTGACGCTGCTGGGTCTGACCCTGGTCATCGGCATCCTGGTCGACGACGCCATCGTCGAGATCGAGAACATCGAAAAGCGCGTCTATGCCGGTATGCGGCCCTATGACGCCGCCATTCAGGGCGCCGACCAGATCGGCTTGGCCGTGGTGGCCTGCACCTTCGCCATCGTCGCGGTCTTCCTGCCCGTGGGCCTGATGCCGGGGATCCCGGGGCAGTTTTTCCGCGAGTTCGGGATCACCGTCTCGGTCGCCGTGCTTTTTTCGCTGGTCGTCGCCCGGCTGCTGACGCCGCTGATGGCCGCCTATTTCCTCAAGCCCAAGCCCGCCCGCGCACGCACGCCGTTGCCGAGGGTCTACACCCGCACCCTCACCTGGGCGCTCGATCACCGGATCCTAGCCGCGGTGATCGGCGGCCTGTTCTTCCTGGGCTCTCTCGCCCTGACGATCCCCCTGAAGAAGGGCGTACAGCCCGAGGGCAACCAGAACTACATGTACGTCAATATCGAAGGCCCGCCCGGCGCGACGATCAAGGATATGCGGGCGGTGGTGGCGAAACTGGACGCGGTGATGGCCAAGATACCCGAAACCCAGGCGGTGTTCGCCCAGGTCGGGGGCGGCAGTGTCTCGTCCGGGCCCGGAAGTTTCAGCGCCAGCGCCGGGATTGGCCAAGGAGCCGTGGTCGCGGTGCTGAACCCGAACCGGGACACCAAGGCCGCGAAGATCCGCGACCGTCTGCGTCCCCTTCTGCGCGACATTCCCGATGCGCGCCTGACCTTCGACTCTTCGGGCTTCGGGGCCGCCAACGTCCAGGTGATCCTGACCAGCGAAACGGGCGTGGGGCTGGAAGCGGCGGCCCTTGAGCTTCAGCGGGAGATGCGCGGCGTGCCGGGCCTGGCCGATCCGCGTCCGGCGACCCCGCCCAGCGGCGCCGAGCTGGTGGTCCGGCCACGGGCCGACGAGGCGGCGCGCCTGGGCGTCTCGGCCAGCGTCATCGCCGCGGCGGCGCGGATCGCCACGGTCGGCGATATCGACGCCAATGTCTCCAAGCTCGACGAGGGGGAGCGGCGCATTCCCATCCGCGTGCGTCTGCCCGAGGCCGACCGGACCGATCTGTCGGTGATCGAGAACCTTCGCCTGCCCACGGCGAGCGGCGGCGTCACCACCCTGGGCGCGGTGGCCGATGTGTTCTTCCGCGCCGGCCCGGCCCAGATCGACCGCATCAATCGCGAGCGCGAGATCACCACCATCGCCGACACCACCGGCGGCATGCAGATCGGCGACGCCGCCGCCCGGGTCGACAAGCTGCCGATCATGCGCCATCTGCCGCCAGGCGTCGGGCGGGCCGCCCAGGGCCAGGAACAGGCCTATGCGCAGCTGTTCGGCGGCTTCGCCATCGCCATCGCCTCGGCGCTTGGCCTTGTCTATGCGGTGATGGTGCTGCTTTTCCGCAGCTTCTTCAAACCGCTGGTCATCCTTTCCGCCCTGCCGACGGCGATCGGCGGGGCCTTGCTGGCTTTGCTGGTCACCGACCTGTCGCTTTCGATTCCCTCGCTGATCGGATTTCTGATGCTGATGGGCCTGGCGGCGAAGAACTCCATCCTGCTGGTGGAATACGCGATCGAACGCGAACGCGAGGGACACTCCCAGCGCGACGCCCTGTTCGAGGCCTGCCGCGAGCGGGCCCGGCCGATCGTGATGACCAGCCTGGCGATGATGGCGGGCATGGCGCCCACGGCCCTGACGCTCGGCAAGGGCTCGGAGTTTCGCCAGCCGATGGCCGTCGCGGTGATCGGCGGACTGATCACTTCGACGATCCTGTCGCTGGTGCTGGTGCCCGTGGTCTACGAATTCGTCGATGATTTCGAGCGCTGGTTGAGCCCGCGCCTGGGCCGCCTGGTCACCCCGAGGCGCGCGCCGACCCCCGCCTACCCGGCCGCTGGCGAGGGCCCCGCCGGCTAGAGAATTCCGATCAGGTTGATCGCGGCCTTGCGCCCCCTCCACCACCGGCTGCGCCGGCGGTCCCCCTCCCCCGCCGCGCTGCGCTTGCGAGGGAGGAATTTTCTTTCCTAAACTACTGCCCCGCGAAGCGGGGAAGGTGGCGCGGCGCTCTTGTCTTGCGCCGTGACGGAAGGGGCGCATG
>DATCCB010000023.1:0-14355 GCA_036511515.1 Caulobacteraceae bacterium
CGCGCCCGCCGGTCAGACGCGATCGTCTGAGGCGAACTTCAGATCCGCAGCCGCCAGGCGACGACCGCCGGGGTTCTTTGGGCGGTGGTGGATGGCTCTTCGCGTTTGGTCGGCGGTGGGGAAGTCGGCTTCTGGACGCGCGCTCGGATCGCGCGCGGGGCGGCGCCGGGGATCTGGATGATCCGCCCACTCAAGGGTTCGTCCGGGATGGCTATCCCATTCAGCCGCGCCAGCGCGTAGAAGAGTTTGTCGTCGCCCAGGAACCGCTGCGCCATGGACGTCATCGTCTCACCGGGCCTGACGCGATAGGCGTGGCTGTGCTCGCCCAGGATCAGCTTCGGATTCCGTTCGATCTCGCTGAGCAGAAGCTGCGCCGTAGGCTGCTTGGGATCCTCCGCCAGCACCGCGCCGATCTGGTCGCTCGCGGCCTGAACCTGGCCCTTGCCGAGAAGCACTATCGCGTAGGAGAGGCGATCGCCCACGCTGATGGTGCGGGGCGCCACGCGCGTCGGCGCCAGGGTAATCCTTGGCGCAACGCCGGTGCACCCCGCCAGGACGAGGCCCAGCATCGCCGCGGCGATGATCGTCAACCGGGCCGCCCGCAGGCGCGATGCGCCGCGTTGGGTGGGAAGTTCGGAACAGGACAAAGGCACTCTGAGATACGCTCGCGTCACGGACTAGGCGTTCAGCATGCGCCGTGGGATGCTCACATCGGGTGAAATTTCTTGGTTAATAAAACCTGCGGAGGAGCCTCGATGGGCCCGATCCCCAAGCGCGGCACGGTCGCGGTCACCGGCGCGGCAGGATTTCTAGGCGGCTGGGTCGTGCGTCTGCTGCTGGACAAGGGCTATCGCGTCAGGGCCTGCGTGCGCGATGCCGACGACCGGGCGCGAACCGCCTTTCTCAAACAGATGCCTGGGTTTGCTTCCGGCCGGCTGACGCTGCACGGCGCCGACCTCGACACGCCCGGCTGTTTCGACCCGATCTTCGAGGGCTGTCACGGTGTCTGCCACGCCTCCCACGTCAGCAATTACAACGATCAGGACTACATCGACAAAGTCTGCGCCCACATCGTCGATAGCGTGAACCGCGCGCGAAGCGTCACACGGATGGTCGTCACCTCCAGCATCGCGGCGGTGATATCCGAGGCTGACCTGAAGGAGATCGCCCGTCGGCCGGTCCTCTACGAAGACCGCTATCCCGATGAGGCCGATCCCAGGCGAACGTCCGAGCGCGGCCAGGGCTATTCGATGGCCAAGCTGACGGCGGAACGCGCATTTGCAAAAGCGGCCGAGGCCAGCGGCGCCTGGGACGCGATCGCCTGTTGCCCGGGCGACAATGTCGGACCCATCCAGTCGGCCCACCAGAAGGACATGGGCCCCTGGCAGCACAACATCGAGACCATGCTCTTGGGCGAGTACCAACAGAACGGGGCCTATCGTCCGTGGATGACCGTCGATGTCCGCGACGACGCGAAATGCCACATCGCGCTTCTGGAAAGCGCGGAGGTCAAGAACGGCGAACGCTACATCGCCTGGTCCACCGATTGTCGCAATGTCGAGGAGGTCTGCGCCTCGATTACCCGGCTCCTGCCGGAGCTTGCCCTGGCGCCGGCCACGCTCGTCGATCCTTTTCCGGACCGGATCAAGGCGCGCGAAGCCGAGTTCAGGGCCATCTGGGCGGGCTGCGATCTGCGCAACGACCGCATCAAGGCGGTGACCGGCGTGACTTTTCGATCGCTCGACGATTCGATCCGCGACTGCGTCGAATCGCTGCTCGCGATCGGCAAGGTGAGGCCGGCGACCACGTCTGGCGCCGAGGGAACGAAGTCCGGGCTAGAGGATGAACCGCGACAGGTCGGCGTTGCGGGATAGTTCGCCCACCCGCGCGTTCACATAGGCGGCGTCGATGGTCAGGGTCTCGCCCACGCGGTCGCCCGCCGTGAAGCTGATCTCCTCGACGACCTTTTCCAGCACCGTCTGCAGGCGCCGCGCGCCGATATTTTCCACCGCACCGTTGACGGCCACGGCGGCGTCGGCGAGTGCGTCGATGGCGTCGTCGGTGAACACCAGGCTGACGCCCTCGGTGGCCAGCAGGGCCTGATTCTGCAGAATGAGGTTGGCCTCGGGCTCGGTCAGAATGCGACGAAGATCATCGCGGCTGAGGGCTTTCAGCTCGACGCGGATCGGCAGCCGGCCCTGCAGCTCGGGCAACAGGTCGGAGGGCTTGGCGACGTGGAAGGCGCCAGAGGCGATGAACAGGATGTGATCGGTCTTCACCGGCCCGTATTTGGTCGAAACCGTGGTCCCCTCGATCAGCGGCAACAGATCGCGCTGGACGCCCTCACGCGAGATGTCGGCCCCGGCGCGGTCGGATCTCGAGGCGACCTTGTCGATCTCGTCGATGAACACGATACCGGCGTCCTGGGCCAGTTCCAGCGCTTCGGCGGTCAGGGCTTCCTGATCGAGAAGCTTGTCGCTTTCCTCGGCGATCAGTGGCGCCCAAGCGCCGGCGACGGTGGTCTTGTGCGTCTTGCTGCGGGCGCCGAACGCCTTGCCCATGATCTCTGAGAGGTTGAGCACGCCCATCGAGGCGCCGGGCTGGCCAGGAATATCGAGACCCTGCAGAGGCGAACTGGTGTCGGCGAGGGTCAGCTCGATTTCCTTGTCATCGAGATCCTTGGCGCGCAGTTTCTTGCGGAACGCCTCGCGGGTCGGCGGCCCGGCCCCCGGACCGACCAGCGCGTCGAGTACCCGCTCTTCGGCGGCCTGGTCGGCGCGCGCCCGCACGCTGGCGCGGCGCCGGTCGCGGACCATGGCGATGGCGCCTTCGACAAGGTCGCGAACGATCTGATCGACATCGCGGCCGACATAGCCGACCTCGGTGAACTTCGTCGCCTCGACCTTCAGAAACGGCGCCTGGGCGCGCCGCGCCAGGCGCCGGGCGATCTCGGTCTTGCCAACCCCGGTGGGCCCGATCATCAGGATGTTCTTGGGCGTCACCTCTTCGCGTAGTTCCGGCGCGAGACGCCGGCGTCGCCAGCGGTTGCGCAGGGCCACCGCGACGGCGCGCTTGGCCTCCGCATGGCCGACGACGAATCGGTCGAGTTCGGAGACGATCTCGCGCGGCGTGAACTCGGTCATCGCCCCTTTAGACCGTCTCGAGGGTCAGCTGGGTGTTGGTGTAGACGCAGATGTCAGCGGCGATGCCCATCGCTCGGCGGGCGATGTCCTCTGCGGTGAGCTCGAAGCCGATCAGGGCCTGGGCCGCGGCCAGGGCGTAGTGGCCGCCCGAGCCGATGGCGGCGACGCCATGCTCGGGCTCCAGCACGTCGCCCGACCCCGAGATGGTGAAGATCGCCCCGGCGTCGGCGGCGATCAGCATGGCTTCGAGGCGGCGCAGATAGCGGTCGGTGCGCCAGTCCTTGGCAAGGTCGACGCAGGCGCGGGCGAGCTGCTCGGGATATTGTTCGAGCTTGGCTTCCAGCCGCTCGATCAGGGTGAAGGCGTCGGCGGTGGCCCCGGCGAATCCCGCCACCACCCGGCCCCCCGCCAGGCGACGGACCTTGCGGGCGTTGCCCTTGACGATCGTCTGGCCCATGGAAACCTGGCCGTCGCCGGCGATCACCGTCGATCCGTCTTTGCGAACCGCCAGGATCGTGGTCCCATGCCAGTTGGGAAGGGCCGGTGCGTGCTGCATTTACGCGCATGTGGCGCGGCTGTGGGCGAGGCGCAAGGCGAATGACTTTCTCCGCCGACGAGGTCGAACGCTACGCACGCCATCTGGTGCTGCGCGAGATCGGCGGCGTCGGCCAGCAAAGACTGAAAGGCGCGAGCGTGCTCATCGTCGGCGCCGGAGGCCTCGGCGCGCCGGCCGCCCTCTATCTCGCGGCCGCGGGGATCGGCCGGCTTGGCCTGGCGGACGCCGACATCGTCAGCCTCTCGAACCTGCAACGCCAGATTCTCTATGGCCACGCCGACATCGGCCGCCCGAAGGTGCGCGTCGCCGCCGAAAGGCTGGCGGCGACCAATCCCCACGCCGTGGTCGAACCCATCGAAGCCATGCTGGGCGAAGCTAACGCCAAGGCTATCATCGCCAATTACGATCTGGTGCTCGACGGCGCCGATGACTTTGCCAGCCGCTTCACCGTCAACGCCGCCTGCGTCGCCCTGGGCACGACTTTGGTCAGTGGCGCGATCGGCCGCTGGACGGGCCAGATCGGAGTCTTCGCGGGACGGCCCTGTTACCGCTGCCTGGTGCCGCAGGCGCCGCCCGATGAGGAGACCTGCGCCGCTGTCGGCGTGGTCGGCGCCCTGGCAGGCGTGGTCGGCGCGATGATGGCCCTGGAGGCGGTGAAGGTCATCACCGGCGCCGGCGAGCCTCTCAACGGCCGGCTATTGATCTACAATGCCCTTTCGGCGGAGACGCGTACGGTGCGCATAGGCGCTGACCCTGATTGCGCGGTCTGTGGGAGGCGGGAATGATGCGTTGGCCCTTTTGCGCCGCGGCGGCGCTGACCGTCGCAGGCGCCGCACAGGCTGCGCCGCCGATAGACGATTACGGCAAGCTTCCCGCGGTCGAACAGATGAACCTGTCCCCGGACGGCGACAAGATCACCTACATAGCCGCGGCCGGCGGCGCCCGGCAGGTGATTGTCGCTAAAGCCGGGGGCGGCGTGCTGTTATCTGTCGGCGTCGGGATTCTCAAGCCCCGGGTCGTCAAATGGCTGGGCGACGACCACATTCTAATCGTGACCAGCCGGACCGTCGCCACCGACCGTCAGGGCACGAGCAGGGAACGATTCGAGGCGGCGCAGTCGACCGTGATCGACGCCGCGACCGGCAAGCCGATGATCGTTTTTGGCCACGAGCCGCGCATCGTCCACGCGACCTTCAACGATTACGGCCACGCCTTTGCGGGCGGCCGCGAGTACGGCTACTTCGCCGGCGTGCCCTTGGCCGGAAGTGGAACGGGCTTCGTCAGTTTCGATACCCAAGCGGCTTATCTCACCAAGGGCCATCCCAGTCTGTACAAGGTCGACCTCGTCACCGGCCATGCGGAAATGGTTTTCGGAGGCAGTGAACGGCTCGACACCAACTGGGTCGTCGGTTCCGCGGGCCAGGTGACGGCCCACTCGGAATACGACGAGAAGACGGGCCAGTGGGCGCTGTTCGCCGACCCCGCCGATCAGGTGCGCGTTTCCGAGGCTGTCGATCCCATTCATGGCGTGGAGGTGGTCGGGCAGGGTCGCGACGACGCCACCGTGCTTGTCGAGCGTCCGGCGGACGACGGCAAGGGCGACTGGGCCTATCTCGAATATCCGCTGTCGGCGGAAGCAACGGGCTCGCCGCCGTTCGGCGCATCCCCCATCCGCGATCTGTTGACCAACCCGGACAGCGGTTTCTTGATCGGCGCGGTGACCGACGGCGACGACCCCAAGACCCTGCTCCTCGACCCGGCCCTGCAGGCGAAGTTCGACAAGGTCAGCCGGCTTTTCGCCGGGGAGACCGTCACACTGGTTTCAGCCACGGGCGACTTGTCGCGCATGGTGGTTTTCACCCGGGGTCCCGGAGACTCGGGCACCTACTTTCTTGCCGATCTGGCGGCGGGCGTGGTGCGGGCGATCGGCTGGGCCTATCCGACAATTCTCCAGGGCGATGTCGCCGAAAGTCGTATCGTCTCGTATCGCGCGGCCGACGGTCAGACGCTGCAGGGGGTGCTGACTCTGCCCCCCGGAAGGTTGCCGAAAGGCCTTCCCCTGGTGGTATTGCCGCACGGGGGGCCCCAGGCGCGCGACTATCTGGGGTTCGACTGGTGGGCTCAGGCGTTTGCATCTCGCGGCTACGCCGTGCTGCAGCCTAATTTCCGGGGCTCGGACGGGTTCGGCAAGGCGTTCAGGGATGCCGGTTTCGGCCAATGGGGCCGCAAGATGCAGACCGACATTTCCGACGGCGTGGCGGCGCTGGCCGCGCAGGGGATCGTCGACGCCAAGCGCGCATGCATCGTGGGCGGCAGCTATGGAGGCTACGCGGCCCTGGCGGGCGTCACCGTCCAGCAGGGGCTTTATCGCTGTGCCGTTTCGGTCGGCGGGGTTTCGGACCTTACCGGGATGCTGGCTTGGGACGTGACCCTTTATGGGGAACGCAACGCCCGCATGCGCTACGAGCGGCCCTATCTGGGGGTCACCGGCCCTGGCGACGCCACCTTGAGGGCGATCTCGCCACTTCAGCTGGCCGGACGCGCCGATGCGCCGATCCTGCTCATCTGGGGCGCCGATGACACGGTGGTGCCGATCGATCAGAGCCGGGACATGCGCTCTGCTCTGCAACATGCCGGCAAGACCGTCGAGGCCCTAGAGCTGCCGCACGAGGACCATTGGCTGTCCCGCCAGGACTCGCGCTTCGCCATGATCGAAGCCTCGGTCGCTTTCGTGGAAAAATACAATCCGGTGAAATGAGGCCTGTACGCGCTCTCGCCGCGATTGCCGCCGCGGCTATCGTCTGGGCAGGCGCGGCGCGGGCGGCGCCGCCGCTGGAAGCCTATGGCGCCTTGCCGGCGATGGAGCAGCCGCGCCTGTCGCCCTCGGGCGACGCGCTCGCCTATATCGCGCAGCTGGACGCCGGCCGCCGGGTGGTTATCCGCACGGCGGGCGGGCCTGTACTGTTTTCGGTCGGGCTGGGCGATCTGAAGCTGCGCGCCGTCGAGTGGCTGGGTGAAGGCCATCTGCTGGTGACCACCAGCCAGACCCGCGCCGCGGCCGGTGGCCAGCCGGGCGGTCAGGCTTTCGAGGCGTCGCAATCGACGATCATCGACGCGGCGAACGGCAAGCTGACGCGAGTCTTCGCGGGCCGGCCCGATCTCTATCCGGCCACCTTCAACGCCTATGGCTACGCCAGGATTGGCGGGCGCGAGTACGGGTATTTCGCCGGCCGCCCGGCGGTCGGCGACGGCGCGGTGATCACTTTCCAAACCACGACGCCGTGGAACTTTCCCGGTCATGACAACCTCTATCGCGTCGATCTGGCCAGCGGCCAGGTGCAATGGGTCGCCGCCGGCGCAAACGGGCGCAAGACGACCTGGGTGGTTGGCGCGCGCGGCCAGGTGACCGCCCACGACACCTACAGCGACAAGACCGGCCGCTGGTCGCTGTTCGCGGGGGCCGACGACGCGGCGCCGATCGCAAGGGCCGACGATCCAGCCGGCGAAATCGACCTCGTGGGGCAGGGACGCAGCGACGATGAGGTCCTTGTCGAACGGCCGGGCGGCGCCGGCGGCGCTGACCAGAGCTATCGTCTCTACCGGGTCGACGGCCACGGCGCCGTTGCAGCGCCGTTCGGCGACGCGAATATCCGCGCCCTGATCAGCGATCCGGCAACCGGGTTCTTGATCGGCGCGGTCACCGATGAGGATGCGCCGCTCACGATCCTCATCGATCCCGTCCTGCAGGATAGGTTCGACAAGGTCCGGCGGGCCCTTCCCGGCGAGACGGTGACCCTGGCGTCGGCGACGGGCGATCTGCGGCGCATGGTCGTCTTCGCCGAGGGCCCAGGCGATCCGGGAACCTGGTTTTTCGCCGACCTCGCCGCTGGAACGGTCCAGGCGTTCGGGTGGCGCTATCCCCTCGTGCCGCCCGGCGATGTCGCGCCGACCCGCCTCTTCGCCTGGCGCGCCGCGGACGGACGCTCCCTGCAGGGCGTGCTGACCCTGCCCCAGGGGCGTACGCCCAAGGATCTGCCAGTCGTGGTGCTGCCCCATGGCGGACCGCAGGCGCGTGATTATCTGGGCTTCGACTGGTGGGCCCAGGCTTTCGCCTCGAGGGGTTACGCGGTGCTGCAGCCCAATTTCCGCGGCTCTTCGGGTTTCGGCCAGGCCTTTCGCGAGGCCGGCTATGGGCAATGGGGCCGCAAGATGCAGAGCGACATCTCGGATGGCCTCGCCGCCCTGGCGGCGAGTGGCGTGGTCGATCCGGCCCGAGCCTGCATCGTCGGCGGCAGCTACGGCGGCTACGCGGCCCTGGCCGGCGTGACCGTGCAGCACGGGCTCTATCGGTGCGCCGTTTCGGTGGCCGGCGTATCGGATCTTGCCGGCATGCTCGCCTGGGATGCCGCGCGCTGGGGCAAGGCGAGCGCGGTGGCCCGCTACGAGCGATTCTACCTCGGCCTTGCCGCCAGCGATCCGCAAGCTTTGGCCGCGCTTTCGCCCGTCGCCCTGGCGGCGCGCGCCGATGCGCCGATCCTGCTCATCTGGGGCGACAAGGACACCATCGTCCCGGCGCGCCAGAGCGTGGCCATGGGCGAGGCGCTGCGCAAGGCGGGCAAGAGCGTCGAAACCCTCGAACTGCCCGGCGAGGATCACTGGCTGTCGCGTCAGGCCTCCCGTGTCGCCATGCTCAAGGCGTCGGCGGCATTCGTCGAAAAATACGATCCGCCGTAACCAAGGGGCGGTCAAACTGTGTCCCGCCTTCCCCTACAGCATCGCCGGGACGACGCGATCGGGCGGCCGGTGGCCGTCCATCCAGGTGCGGATATTGACGATCACCTTTTCGCCCATGTCGATGCGGCCCTCGATGGTCGCCGAGCTCATGTGCGGCAACAGCACGACATTGGCCAGCTTGAGAAGCTTGGGGTTGATCGCCGGCTCGTGCTCATAGACATCGAGGCCCGCGCCGGCCAGTTCGCCGCGCTGCAGCATGCCGGCCAGGGCCGCCTCGTCGATGATCTCGCCCCTGGCGGTGTTGACGACGATGGCCTGGGGCTGAAGAAGCTTCAGCCGCCTGGCCGACAGCAAGTGATAGGTGGCCGGCGTGTGGGGACAGTTGACCGACACCACGTCCATGCGGGCGAGCATCTGGTCGAGGCTTTCCCAATAGGTCGCCTCCAGTTCCTCGGCGATGCGCGGGCTGACCGGCTTGCGGTTGTGATAGTGGATGGAAAGGCCGAAGGCGCGGGCGCGCTTGGCCAGGGCCCTCCCGATCCGGCCCATGCCGACGATGCCCAGACGCTTGCCCCATAGCCGCCGCCCCAGCATCCAGGTCGGGCTCCAGCCGTGAAATTCACCGGCCTGGGCGATGTTGGCGCCCTCGACCACGCGCCGGGCGGCGGCCAGGATCAGGCCCATGGTCAGGTCGGCGGTATCCTCGGTCAGCACGCCGGGTGTATTGGTGACGATGATGCCCCGTGCATTGGCCGCGGTGACATCGATGTGATCGACGCCGACGCCGAAATTGGCGATCAGTTTGAGGGTGTCGCCGGCGCGCGCTATGGCCGTTCCATCGAGCCGGTCGGTGATCGTGCAGGCCAGGACGTCGGCCCGCTGCATGGCGCCTGCCAGGGCGTCGGCGTCCATCGGCGTGTCGTTAAGATTGAGTTCGGTCTCGAAAAGCTCGCGCATCCGCGTCTCCACCTGATCGGGGAGTTTGCGGGTTACGACGACTTTCGGCTTGCGGGGGGCCATGGCGAGCCTGAAAGTGAGCCTTGAGGGGGACGCGGCGAATTGCGTCGCAGCCTCTACCAAAGCGGCTTTCGGGCGCCAAGCAAGCGGCATGTACGTTTCAGGCGAGATCAGGGGCGCGATATCGGCGGCGGCGCTGATCGGGCTAGCCGCCTGCGGGGGTCGCGGCGGCGAGGCCAGGAACTGCCAGGCGCCGGCGCGCATCAGCGCGGCCTCCGGCTTTTGCGTCCCGCGCTATCTCAGCCTCAAGCGCGGCGAGGTATTCGCCCGCAAGGGTCCCGGCGCCGACTATCCGGCCCTGTGGGTCTATCGCGCTCAGGGCCTGCCGGTGCAGGTGGTCGAGGAAACGCTCGACTGGCGCCGGGTCTGCGATCCCGATGGCGCCGCCTCATGGGTTCATCGCTCGATGCTCGATGGCCGGCGCATGGTCATGACCATGGGCGCCGTTCCCGTGGCGCTGCGCTCGGCGCCCAGAGCGGACGCGCGGATCGCGGCTATGATCAACGGTCGGGCCCTGGCCGCCCTCGATCGCTGCGCCGGCGACTGGTGCAAGGTGCGTGTCGGCGCGGTCTCGGGCTGGGCGGCGGCGAGCAGCGTCTGGGGCTCGGCCCCCGCGCGCCAATGCCGCTGATGTGCTAACGGGGCTTTCATGAACGCTGCCGCCAAGACCACCTACGACCGCGAAGACCTGCTGGGCTGCGCCAGGGGCGAGACCTTTGGCCCCGGCAACGCCCAGCTTCCCTATCCGCCGATGCTGATGTTCGACCGCATCACCCACATCGCCGGCGAGGGGGGCGCGCACGGCAAGGGCCAGGTCGTCGCCGAACTCGATATCCGCCGCGACCTGTGGTTCTTCGACTGCCACTTCATCGGCGATCCGGTGATGCCCGGGTGCCTGGGCCTGGACGCCATGTGGCAACTGGTCGGCTTTTTCCTGGCGTGGTCGGGCGGGCCGGGACGCGGCAGGGCGCTCGGCGTCGGCGAGGTGAAGTTCGCCGGCCAGGTGACGCCGGCGGTCAAGAAGGTTGTCTATCGGATCGATCTGAAGCGCGTGGTCATCCGCAAGCTGGTGATGGGCGTCGGCGACGGGGTTCTGGAAGCCGACGGAAAGCCTATCTATGAGGCGCGTGACCTCAGGGTGGGCCTTCTCAACGCCGCCGACCTGATCTGAGGCGAAGCGGAGGAGACAAGACTTCATGCGCCGAGTCGTCGTCACCGGCATGGGCGTCGTCTCATCGATCGGCGTTGGCGCCGATGACGTCACCGCGTCCCTACGCGAGGCCCGCTCCGGCATCGTCGCCATGCCGCAGTATGCGCAACTCGGCTTCCGCTGCCAGGTGGCGGCGCAGCCCGACATCGACTGGCAGGCCCAGGTCGACCGCCGGGCCGCGCGGTTTCTCGAAGCCGGCACGGCCTACGCCCACATCTCCATGCAGCAGGCGATCGCCGACGCGGGCCTGGACGACGCTGAGGTCTCCCATGAGCGCACGGGCCTGATCGTCGGCTCGGGCGGCCCTTCGACCCACGCCATCGTCGAGGCTGCCGACATCGCCCGCGCCAAGGGGGTCAAGCGGATAGGACCCTTCGCGGTGCCCAAGGCGATGAGCTCGGGTCCTTCGGCGACCCTGGCGACCTGGTTCAAGATCCGCGGCGTCAACTATTCGATCTCGTCGGCGTGCGCGACATCCACCCATTGCATTGGCGCGGGGTTCGAACAGATCGCGCTCGGCAATCAGGACCTGGTCTTCGCCGGCGGCTGCGAGGAGCTCGACTGGACGCTTTCGGCCCTGTTCGACGCCATGGGCGCCATGGCCACCGGCTTCAACGATCGGCCGGCCGCGGCCAGCCGGCCCTACGACATCGACCGCGACGGCTTCGTCATCGCCGGCGGCGGCGGCATGGTGGTGCTCGAGGAACTCGAACACGCCAGGGCGCGCGGCGCGACGATCCACGGCGAGATCGTCGGCTACGGGGCCAATTCCGACGGCCACGACATGGTCGCCCCGTCCGGCGAGGGCGCGGCGCGCTGCATGAAGCTGGCGCTGGCCGGCGCCGGCGGCCGGACCATCGACTATCTGAACCCGCACGGCACCGGCACCCCGATCGGCGACCTGAAGGAAATGCAGGCGGTGCGCGAAGTGTTTGGCGCCAAGATCCCGCTGATCTCGTCGACCAAGTCGCTGACCGGCCACAGCCTGGGCGCGGCCGGGGCGCAGGAGGCGATCTACTGCCTCTTGATGATGCGCGAGGGTTTTGTCGCCCAGAGCGCCAATATCGACAACCTGGATCCCGACTTCGCCGACCTTCCGATCGCCCGCCAGCGAATCGAGCGGCGGCTGGACACGGTGATGTCCAACAGCTTCGGCTTCGGCGGCACCAACGGCTGTTTGGTGATCAGCCGGTACGAGGGGTAGGGCCGCGCCCCCTCCACCACCGGCTGCGCCGGCGGTCCCCCTCCCCCGCTGCGCGGGTGAGGATTTTCCTAAACTCCTGCCCCGCAAGGCGGGGAAGGTGGCGCGGGGCGATCAGCGCCGTGACGGAAGGGGCGCACGGCGCCGACCGCTTCCCCGTGCGCGCAGCGCCTGCTAGCTAGCGGGCGCACACGCGCAACGGAGCCGCTCATGGCCGAGGATTACAAGCTGCCCAAGGGCGCGCTGATGGCCGGCAAGCGGGGGCTGGTCCTCGGCGTCGCCAATCAGAAGTCGATCGCCTGGGGGATCGCCGCCCAGCTGGCTGCCCAGGGCGCTGAACTGGCCTTCGGCTACATGGCCATGAACGAAAAACGCGTGCGGCCGCTGGGCGAAAGCATCGGGGTGAAGACCTGGGCGACGTTCGATGCGTCGCAGGCCGGCTCGATCCCGCAGGCCTTCGACGTCGTCGAAAAGGCTTTTGGCAGGCTCGATTTTCTGGTCCACGCCATCGGTTTCGCCGAGCCCAGTCAGATCGGCGGCTCGTTTATCGACAACGCCGAGCGCGGAGCTTTTCTGCGCGCGGTCGACATTTCAGTGTTCAGCTTCGTCGAAGCCGCCCAGTGCGCCGCCAGGCTGATGCCGCAGGGCGGCTCGATGATCACCATGACCTATCTGGGCTCCGAGCGGGCGATCCCCAACTACAACACCATGGGCGTGTGCAAGGCGGCGCTGGAGGCCGCCACGCGCTACATCGCCCGCGATCTTGGGCCAAAGGGAATCAGGGTCAACGCCATCTCGGCCGGGGCCATGCGCACCCTGTCCCTGGCCGGAATCAAGGGCGGTCGGAGCATGCTCGGCCAGGGACGGGCGCTCAGCGCACTCAAGGAAGACACCTCCATGGAGGGCGTGGCCGGCTGCGCCCTCTGGCTGCTCTCGGACCTCGGCCGCTCGACCACCGGCGAGGTCATCCATGTCGACGCCGGCTTTCACATGATGGGCCTGCCCAGCGAAGAGGGCGAAAGCTAGTCGGTGGCCACTGGCCCCGACGCCGATGTGATCGTCGCCGGAGCGGGGATGGCGGGCGTCACCCTGGCGCTGGCCCTGGCCAGCGGCGGGCTGAAACCCCTGCTCATCGATCCGCAGCTGTTCGAGGACCAGTGCGCGCCGAGCTTCGACGGCCGGGCCAGCGCCATCTCCTTTTCCGCCTTCCGCCAGTGGCGGGCGCTCGGCGTTGCGCCATTTCTCGAGCCGCACGCCCAGCGCATCGAGCAGATCCTGGTCACCCAGGGCGGCGGCCCGGGGCTGCTGCGCTTCGCCGCCGACGAGATCGCGGCGCGCAACCAGGGCGAACCGCTCGGCTACATGTTGGAAAACCGGCATATCCGCGCGGGCCTGGCCAGCGCCGCCGCGGAGGCCGGCATCGAGGTTCTGGCGCCCCAGCGGGTGGTCAGCGCGCAAACGTCCGGGGCCGCCGCGCGGATCGGGCTCGAAGACGGACGCACCCTGACCGCGCCGCTGATCGTCGGCGCCGACGGCCGAGGCTCCCTGATCAGACGTGAGGCGCACATCGCCACCCAAGGCTGGGGCTACGGCCAGTCCGGAGTCGTCGCCACCGTCGGCGTCGAACGCGACCACGCCGGCGTCGCCTATGAGCATTTCCTCCCGGCCGGACCCTTCGCCATCCTCCCCTTGACCGGCCGCCGCGTCAGCCTGGTGTGGACCGAATCGACCGCGCGCGGCGCGGCTCTGGCGCAGGCGTCGCCGGAGGCGTTCGCCGCCCACCTGGGCCGCCGCTTCGGATCCTTTCTGGGCCAGATCGAGGTGCTGGGTCCGAGGTTCGTCTATCCGCTCTCCCTGCAGCTGGCCGAACGCCTCGTCGCGCCGCGCGTGGCCCTCATCGGCGACGCCGCCCACGCCATCCATCCGATCGCTGGCCAGGGCCTCAACATGGGGCTGAAAGACGCGGCCGCCCTGGCCCAGGTGCTGACCGAGGCGGCGCGTCTGGGCGAAGATATCGGCGCGCTCGATGTCCTGGAGCGCTATGCGCGCTGGCGCGGCGTCGACAATGTCGGGGTCGCCCTGGCCACCGATCTGTTCACCCGGCTCTATTCGAACAACCACCCGCTGGTGCGCATCGCCCGCGGCGTCGGCATGGCCGCCGTCGGCGCGGCCGGCCCTCTGCGGCGCCTCTTCATGCACGAGGCTGGCGGCGCGCTCGGCGACCTCCCCCGCCTGCTGCGCGGCGAGGCGTTGTAGAAGGCGGACGTGCGCCCCGTCCACCACCGGCTTTCGCCGGCGGTCCCCCTCCCCCGCGGCGCTGCGCTTGCGAGGGAGGAATTAGCCTAAACTCCTGCCCCGCAACGTGCGTGTGAAGGATTCCCTCGTCGAGGGCTTTGTGATTCCCTGAGGGTATATTTTCGGGGAGGTGGTGATGACGGACGGTGTGCGGGTGGTTCGGCCGGACCGATCGCAGCTTTCGTGGGATCTTGTCGAT